>CAZDKZ010000003.1:76726-85069 GCA_964506215.1 uncultured Holophagae bacterium | reverse complement strand
ATCGCCGCGCTGATTGTGCCGGACTTTGAAGCCATTGCCAAGTGGGCGGAAAAGCACGAACTTACGACGGGTACACCCGAAGAGATGATCAAACAACCGGAAATCCGGGAACTGATACACGCGCGCATCCAGAAAGTAAATGACGGTATCGCCCGTTATGAACAGGTGAAGGAGTTTGCACTTCTGTCAAAAGAACTGACCATGGAAGAAGATGAACTGACACCCACGCTCAAGGTGAAACGACGGGTCGTCCACGAACACTACAAAGCAGAAATTGAAGGGATGTATGCCGGATAAATTAACCTTACTGCAACTGGTTGAAGACCCGCTGGTACGAAAACTGATATTTGCGTTTCTGATTATCCTGTTTGGATTCATTCTGAAACAGGCTGTGTTGAGTCGCTTGTTTAACCTGCTGGGCAAACTGGCGGACCGGTCACGGACGGCGGGTGACGATTTCCTGATTGAGAAACTGCCCGGACCGGTGGGTGTCGCAATTCTCCTGAGTGCGGTTTACTTTGCGATTTCCCTGTTTCATGTGGATGATACCCACGATGTCCTGTTCGGTTTCCTGGATAACGGTTATCTCATTGTGCTGGTTGTGCTGGCGCTTCGAATTGTCTACATTCTCATTGACGCGTTCAGCATCTTTATGGATGAATGGGCAGGTGAACGAACCGCTCCGGTGGATACACAGTTGTCCACCATTATCCGTAAATCGCTGAAAGTATTAGTTGCTGTGATGGCTGTCCTGTTCCTGATCCAGAACCTGGGATACTCGGTTTCCGGTCTGGTCGCTTCGCTGGGGCTGGGTGGCCTGACGGTCGCACTGGCTGCAAAGGATGCCGTTTCCAATTTTTTTGGTTCTGTCATCATCATTCTGGATTCCCCGTTCAAAATCGGCGACTGGATCAAAACCGGTGATGTGGAGGGGGTGGTGGAACAGATCGGTTTTCGCAGCACCAAGGTCAGAACGTTTGAAAAATCGCTGGTTACCGTCCCCAATTTTGCCATTGCAAACCAGGCTGTGGAAAATTTCACCATACGGGATCGGCGTCGCATCAAATTTAACCTGGGCATTGAATACGGAACGTCACTGGAAAATGTCAAGCGATCGCTTGTGGATATTCGCAACCTGATTGAGACTTCGGAAGGCCTGCATTCAGATTTCTACCTGGTGAACCTGAACCATCTGGCCGACAGTGCCCTGGAAATCTTCATCTACTGTTTCACGACTACGAGCGTGTGGACGGAATATATGGAAATCCGGGAACAGTTTCTGCTGGATATCCTGGCTTCACTGGCCGAAAAGGGTGTGAGTGTTGCATTTCCGTCCCAGACAGTCTATCTGGCCGGATCGGACAACAAGCGTTCTCTTGAATCCAAAGTTGCGGGCGACGGTGCCAAACCATGAAAACCATCGTTCAATGGAAGGGGAATCGTCTGTTTATGGGTACCGCGCCATCCGGACACCGGGTCCTGATGGATGGTCCGGTCCAGTATGGGGGCAACGACAGCGGGGTTCGCCCCATGGAATTGCTTTTGCTGGGGCTGGGCGGTTGCAGTGCCTTTGATGTTGTCAATATCCTGGAGAAGAAACGCATGCTGCCCGATAGTATGGTGGTTGAAATGGAAGCCGCGCGTTCGGACGAGCATCCCAAGGTGTTTACCCGGATCCATATGCATTTCAAACTGTCGGGCGCAACGCTGACGGAGAAAGCGGTTTCCCAGGCGATTCACCTCTCAGAAACACGATTCTGCTCGGTGGCCGCCATGCTGGGACACACGGCTGGCATAACAACTGCATTCACAATTGAGGAGACGGTGAAATCATAGACAAGTGATCGTCGGCACATGCGGCGGTACCGTTCATGGTAAAATCATCGTCAGAAATTGAACTGATGTGGAGGGGATATGTCTGCACGTAAACATGTTGGTTTTATCCTGTTCCTGCTGAGCACACTGGTTGTCCAGGCCGGACGGCATACCGGTGATCATCGGATACAGGTCCGTTCCGGTCAGCATGGTCAGCCTGCCATTGCGGTCAAACACACAAAATCGGACGTGCCGTACACGCATACGATTTATTTCCCTCTCCTGCAGCAGGACCAGCTGATGACGTCCAGAATCGGCCTGGTCAGCCTGTCAGACGTGGCTGTTTCCGCTCAGATCACCTGTTTTGCGCTCACCGGCGAAACCGTTCTGGATCCACTGGTGGTCGAACTGGCGGCACATGGACGTTGGTTTGATGTGGTGACCGATGCCCCCCTGGCAGATCCGATCTGGTGCCGTGTGGATGCAACGGGTCCGATTTCCGGTTACCTGAGCATGTTGGCTGCGGATCAGCAGCGGTCGGTATTTGTCCGTGCGACCGAACAACTCGAGGGCTTGCTCTATCTGCCACATATCGCGGAAAGCACGCAATATTGGAATACATACACATCGCTGGTACATGTGGAACCCACGGTTACGGAAGACGCCAACCCCTTCTTCGACTACATTTCGGGTACGGTACCGTTGGACGGCCCCATCAAACCCAACACGGCTTTTTTCATGAACTGGGAAACCGACGTGTTTGCGGGCGGCTTTCCGGAAGGAATGTTTTTCTGGGGAAAACTCGTAACCAACATCACACCATCGATTGACAAGTCCCGGGCTACATTGGCGGCGCTGGAGTTGTTTGAGCGGGAAGGGGCGGACATAGCGCAGATCTGTGGATTGGATCTGGGCGCGACTACCGCGAAGACCCTGTATTTCCCCCACATCGCAAACCTGCAGAACGGATACTGGTGGACCGGTGTGGCGATTGAGAACGTTTCAACAGCACCTGCAACGGTTGTATTCACCCCGTATGATGCTGCGGGCACACCGATGACACCTGTGACATATGAATTTGAACCTTCCCAGAAGGTGGTAAAGCTGGTTGAAGATTTCTGGGAAGACATGGCGCAAACACTGCCGGGCAACACGGCCTGGATCCGGGTGGATACGGAAGACGGCCGACTCATCGGTTATGAGTTGTTCGGTACGCTGGAAGCAGCAGGGGCCACGGTGCTGACCGCGGTCAATGCAACATCAACTACTTCACCCAACCTGCTGTATCCCCATGTTTCTGACAATGAACAGGAATGGACCGGCATTGTTATCCTGAATACCGGGAGTGAAGCTGCAACGGTAACGATCAGTGCGCGGAACAACGCGGGAACCTTGATGGGTGATGCGCTCCTGCCAGACCCGCTGGCACCCAACCAGAAATGGGTACGCCTTGCCGCGGACATTTTCCCCGGAGGCCTACCCGAAGGGACGACCCAGTTGGTGGCCGAAGCAGATCAGCCGCTGGTGGGGTTTGAATTGTGGGGGGATGACGTGGAACCGGAGCCCGGTTCCAACGTCACCAAGAACCACCTTTCCGGTATGCTGGCCGGCCCGGCAATGCCACCCGTATTCCGGGAGACATTTGAAAATATCCTGGATATCCGCTATATGGATGCGGGTCCTTATGATGGATGGATGCTGGTGAAATTTGAAGACGATGATGATGGTGACTTTGGCTGGGAGCACAGTACCATGATTGGATACGGGGATGGCAGCTGGTATGACGAGAAATGGCCGCAGACGATACCACAGGGAAGGGACTACCTCGTGGGTTTCTATGGCGATTCTTCCGCGCTGAACCATGAGCTGCTGGTTTCACCGGTAATTGATCTTCCGGCTGACGTCACCACACTGACATTCGACTCCCAGTATGGCTGGGCCGGTTACTATACTGTAACGGACCGCCTGTTTGTCACAAACGATATCGATTCTGCTCCGGCAGAAATTCTGGATGCTGCCGTGCTCGTGTATGAACCGGGGGTTGCGCTGGTTACAGCTATGGAGAGGAGTACCCAGCCCGAACTGGTTGCGGATGATTTCAGCCAATGGCACCGGGTCGAACTGGACATTTCCGCTTTTGCAGGCAGTTCCATCCGATTGTTGTTTGAAATCAATTCATTGTATGAGGAATCCTGGCATATTGATAACCTGGAGATTCGATAAATGCGCGTTCGGTTTTATCTGTCCGTCTTCATCTGCCTGATCCTGTTTTCTGTTTCGCTACAGGCTGTGGAACCGGTTCATCCGTCACATGATGATCGGTCCATTCGTTTGCAAAAGGACCATACCGGTCGAATCGTTGAATGGATTCGACACCCGGCTGCGATGCGCAAGAATAAATCGCACATGGATACGGAAACGATCGTGCGGTCGTTTCTACAGCAATTCAAGACTCAATTCCGGGCCGCCCGACTGGATCTGAAAACCGAACGGCAGTTGCAGACAACGAACGGTCAGGTGATCTGGTTCCGACAGCATTTTGACGGGCATCCCGTGTTTGACGGTGCACTGTATGCCAGTGTACACAACGGTGACGTGCTCACAATAAAAGACGACACGGTGGTATCCCATGGCTGGCCCATGCACCCCGACCGACAGGATAACGCGGGGGACTTCATACTGGCGCGGCATGCCGCGCTGAGGGCTTTCGGGGAGTTGGAAGCGGGATACTTTCATGGTCGGCCGGTTTATCGGGTCCAAGCACTGATGAAAGCAGGAGACCCGGAAGAATGGATGGTGGATGCGGAAAGTTACCAGATCCTGAACCGCAGACCGCTGTTCCATCATGATGGGCAGACCGGGGCCGGTTTTGTTTTTTATCCCAACCCGATTGCATACACCGGTGATACCACGCTTACAGATTCATTTGATGAAGCCTATGCCGCCCTGAACGATGCACGGGTGGAAGTTCCGCTGCGTTTGCTGGACGGCTCGGGTTTCCTGAAGAATCAGTATGTTGACCTGTCGGCCCCCGGAATGGATGCGGGTGGGGTGCTGGCGTATACACCCGGAACGGCACAGGAAATGGACGGTAACTTCTTTTATGACAGAGACGATTTCCGATTTGAAGAAGTGAATGCCTACTACTGGATTACCGAGCTGGCCATATATATTGCTGATATTCTGGGGCATCCGGAAGCGGTCAGCTATGCTGTGCCGGTGAATGTTCATTATCTGAGGCTGGACAATTCGTATTACTCGGAACTGGACCGGGGACTGCATTTCGGTGATGGTTTGGTTGACGATGCGGAGGATGCGGAAATCGTTCTTCATGAGTTCGGGCATGCCGTCTTGCACAACCTGGTACCGGGACTGGGTACCACATGGGAAGCCGCCGCACTGGATGAAGGCACCTGTGATTATCTGGCCGCCACCTTCAGCAATGATCCGTTTTTTCCGGATACCATTGCGGAATGGGATGCAATTGGCTATGACGATCCCGAGAACATGCCGGCACGGCTGCGTCCCATCGTAACGGATCGGTACTATCCCGATGACATGTATGAAGATTATCCCCGAACGGGCGTACCCGATTTTCACTGGGACGGCGTCATCTGGTCATCCACATTGTGGCAGATACGGGAGCATCTGGGTGCATTCACCATGGATTCATTGCTGATGGATGCTTTCCCGAGATTCTACCAGAACATATCATTCGCAGCGGCTGCGGATAATATTCTGACCAGTGACCTGATTCTGTATGACGGTGCGCATGACAGCACCGTGCGCTACTTCTTCACCAAGCGCGGGATTTTTTCAGATGAGATGATCCTCCCGCCACAACCCACTGAGGAACTTACCCACCGGATGATTATTCCACTGCTTCTCCAGGATAGCGAATTCGAAAGCAGTGTCTGTATCCTGAATACATCCGGCGAGGAATGTACTGTTTCCGTTCAGGTAGTGGGTGACAACGGCTGTCGTATCTATGAAGAAGAGACCTTCCTCCTGACACCGGGCGGAAGGCGGTCCTGGTCACCTGTACGCGGCCGCTTACAGGCCCCCTGTTGGGTCCTGCTGGCCAGTTCTCATCCGTTGTCGGGGTATGCGTCACTGGTCAGTAAGGACGGGCTGAAATCGGCGTTTATTCCGGCAACAAATCATCTTTCCGACAGTCTCCTGGTGCCCCATATCGCACAGAACACCAATGTATGGGACACATATTCGGCCATTGTCAACACAACCGGGGATCCCGTTGCATTGACGTTTGCCCCCGGCGAATCAACCGAACCGGTTGACTTCGCAGAGACAGCACCGTTTGCACAGGTTTTCCTGGAGTGGTTTTCGACGTATTTTGATGGAGAATATCCGGATGGGTTTGATGGATGGGGCAGGGTCCATATGAATGGAACGGGTCTGGCCGGTGCGGAAATATTTGAGAAAAAAGGTGTGGATATTCACCAGATGGCCGGTCTGGACTTCGGTCTCGAACCGTCCGATCGGCTCTTTTTTCCGCATATTGCTTCACGAACCGGTTATTGGTGGACCGGTATTGTGCTCTTGAACCTGTCAACGGAACCGGCTTTTCTCACCGTTTCACCGTTTGCAGCGGATGGCAGTCCGCTGGCGTCCGTGGAACTGCTCCTTGCCCCGGGAGAAAAACGGGTTTGCCTGGTACAGGATCTGTGGACAGACCAGGGGACTGACTATCCCGTTGACACTGCCTGGCTACGGGTGGATGCAGACCAGAGCACCATAACCGGGGTTGAACTGTTCGGTACATTACCAGACAGCGGAGACCGGTTGCTGGCGGGCTTGAATGCTGCCACGGTCACGGCCAATACGCTGCTGTTTCCCCACGTTGCACTGACAGAAGAGACCTGGGCGGGTATTGCATTTGTCAATGCAGGAGACCAGCCGGCAGTCTGCTCGGCAAAAGCCATGGATGACCAGGGAAATGTGTTGGCCACTGTTGTTCTGCCCGAAATTCCGGTCAATGGAAAATGGGTTTCAACCGCGCGGGAGTTGTTTGACGGCACCTTACCCGACGGATGCACACAGATTCAGATTCACGGGGATACCGAGCTGGTCGGACTGCAATTGTGGGGCAATACGGTACCACAGCAGGACCATCTTTCCGGCATGCTGGCGTTTCCCGTTCTCCTCACGACCACAGATCAGTCATAAAAAAACAGGGGGCGAACCCCCTGTCGGTTCTGGATAAGTTGGGGTATCTCAGCAGGAGTCCTTTAACCCCATTTTTCTGAATATGGTCATGGCAGGACACCAGTTGGTGAATGCGGACTGGAGCAGGTTCAACCCCACAAAAGCAGTCAACAGGTACCAGTAGGGATGGACCAGGTGACCCAGGGCCACCGAAACCAGGATCACGATACCAGCCATTGCTCGAAGCGCACGTTCAACGGTCATCTGAAACTCCTTTTTTGGAAGCCACAATGGCTTCCACACGGTTTTGGTTCACAATATAGTAGAGCAGGGGAATGACAAACAGGGCCAGGATGGTGGATACGATCACACCGAATATCAGTGTAATGGCCATTCCCTCAAAAATGGGATCCGTAATCAGCCCCATCGCACCCACCAGCAGGGTGGCCTGGGTCAGCAGAATGGGCAGGAAGCGGACCACGCCGGACTCAATCACGGCACGCTTGATACTTTCACCTTCAACCAGTTTCAATTCCGTAAAATCAACCAGCAGGATTGAGTTGCGAACAATAATGCCAGCCAGGGCAATGAAACCGATCATGGATGTGGCTGTGAAAAACTTACCGGTCAGCCAGTGGCCCGGAATAATACCCACCAGCGTCAGCGGGATGGGAATCATGATGATAATGGGTGTCAGGAAGGAACGGAACCAACCGACAACCAGCATATAAATCAGGATCATGACCGCTGCAAAGGCGATTCCCATATCCCGGAATACTTCATAGGTGATATGCCATTCGCCGTCCCATTTCATCTGGTAGGTGGTGTCCAGTTCCGGCATACTGGTAAAATGCTGGGTCAAGCCATAACCTTCCGGCAGTTTCAGCTCAGCCAGGGTTTCCTTCATTTTCAAAATAGCGTAAACCGGGCTTTCCTCCCGGCCGGATACTTCGCCGGTTACATAGGTAACGGGCATCAGGTTTTTCCGATACCGCCACTTGTCAATCACACCGGTTTCCACGGTGACCAGCTCAGACAACGGAACCAGACGTCCGCTCTTCGCATGGATAAACACCCCACCGAGATCGTTAATGGATGCCCGCTGCGAACGGGGCAGGCGCACCTGGATACAGACAGTTTCTTTCTCACGGGGCATATCCGCCAGGGCAACGTTCATACCATGCTGGGCAACCGTAAAGGTACGGGCGATTTCTTCCACGGAAATACCATGAAATGCGGCTTTCACCGGGTCCGGAACAAAACGGATCAACTTCTGTTCATCCTGTACCATCCAGTCCACATCCACCACACCATCCGTTTCAACAAAGACTTTCCGGATTTCATCCGCAATCTGCAGGCGTC
>CAZDKZ010000003.1:41613-76626 GCA_964506215.1 uncultured Holophagae bacterium | reverse complement strand
CGGACTTCGGACAGGGAACGGAGATAGTCCCCGATATCCCGGGCTGCGGCGCCGGTCTGCTCCAGGGTGGCACCTTCCGGCATATCAATGATCAATTGAATCTCACTCTTGTTGTCATACGGCAGCATTTTCACAATTGCGCTACGGGTCACAAACAGGGAAACCGATCCCAGCAACAGCAGGGCAACCAGGGAGAGGAACGCCCAGCGTTTCAGGGGACTGTCCACCATGGCTTCCATGGCCCACCGATAGAAACGGTAAAACCAGCCGTTGTAGCGTTCCGGACTTTCATGGTCCTCGGTCTTCCCGTCCTTGTCCTTCTGTTGCTTGCCGTACCGGAGCATCATGTAAGCAAGCCAGGGGGAAATAACAAATGCCACCAGGAGAGAAATCAGCATGGCTGCCGAGGCATTGATGGGGATTGGGCGCATGTACGGTCCCATCAGCCCCGATACGAACGCCAGCGGCATCAGGGCGGACACAATGGCAAATGTTGCGAGCACCGTGGGATTTCCCACTTCATCCACCGCACGAACTGCCAGTTCTTTCAATGGCATCCGTTTACCATGGAGACGATAGTGACGGTTGATGTTTTCCACCACCACGATGGCATCGTCCACCAGGATCCCAATGGCAAACACCAGTGCGAAGAGGGAAACACGGTTCAGTGTATAGCCAAGAAAATAACTGATAAAGACAGTAAGTGCCAGTGTTACAGGAACGGTGATGAAGACGACCACAGTTTCCCGGACACCCAGTGTCAGGAAAATCAGCAGTGCCACGACCAGGGTGGTTGCCCAGATGTGGAGCATCAATTCATCCGACTTTTCCTTTGCTGTTTCCCCGTAGTCACGGGTGTAGGCGACCTGCACCTGGTCCGGTATCAGGACCCCCTTCAGCTGCGCCACGATATGTTTGACTTTTTCGGCAATGACCACGGAGTTTCCACCCTTGCGTTTGATCACGGACAGGGTGACTGCGGGATACAGGTACCGGTCGTATGTCTCTGCGCCTTGCGATTCAAAACCGGGTCCGATGCCAAAGAAAACGTGGTTCGTGGCTTCTTCCGGGCCATCGATAATTTCGGCAACTTCTTTCAGAAATACTGGTCGGTTCTGGTAAACACCCACGACCAACTGTTCCAGGTCTTCCCGGGACTGGATAAATCCGCCGGTTTCGATCATGACTGACTCATTTGCGGTCTGCATTTCGCCAGCCGGCAACTGCCAGTTTCTACCGGTCAATGCACCCACAACCTGCAGCGTGGAAATGTTGCGCACCTGCATGCGAATGGGATCCGGTGTGACCCGGAACGCCCGTTTCTGGCCACCGATCACCTCGACAGCAGACACGTTTTCAATTCGTTTGAGTTTCTCCGCAACTTCCACACCCACGCGGCGCAGGTCATAGTGGCCCAATTCCTTACTGTACAGGGTAAGGGCGACCTGCGGGACATCATCAATGGACTTGGGGCGAACCAGCGGGAAGGATACACCCGGGGGAATCCGGTCATAGTTTGCCTGGAGCTTGTCCATCACCTTCAACAGGCTGTCTTCCATATCTTCGCCCACCAGGAAACGGACGCTGACCATGGAGAAGCTGGGCGCAGATGTACTGTAAACATATTCCACGCCGGGAATCTGCCACATCAGCTCCTCAACGGGAATCGAGACCTTGGTTTCCACCTGTTGTGCATCTGCTCCTGGATACTGGACAAGGATGTCAATCATGGGAACCACGATCTGCGGCTCTTCTTCCCTGGGAGTGATGATCAGGGCAAAAACCCCCAGCAACAAAGACAGGGCAATCACCAGCGGGATCAGTTTGGAGTCAATAAACGCACGGGCGATGCCACCCGCAATCCCGGTCCGGGCGCTCATTGCGTGGGCTCCAGTTTGCAGCCATCATGGATGGCATGGAGGTTTTTCACAGCGATCCGTTCACCACCTGCCAGACCGGAAATCACTTCAATCCCGTCTGTCAGCCTGCGACCCGTTCGAACCAGCCGCAACTGGGCCCGGCCGTCTTTCGATCCCACCAGGTACACAAACTGGAGGGCGCCGCGCTGAACAATCCAGGATTCGGGAATCACCACACGACGATGAGAAGCACCGACAAATGTTGCACTGCCATACATACCCGCCCGGAGACCGGGGGTTTCCGGCAGACTGATCCGAACCAGAATGCTGTGGGTATAGGTGTCCGACCCGCCCGACTTTTCGATCACCGTACCGGAAACGGCGGCTGTCAAACCGTCCAGCGTTACATGGGCTTCATCACCGGTATTCGGTGTCCCTGCCATGGAATCGGACACGGTACATTCAAAAACAAGTTTTTCGGGATCAATCAACCGGAAGAGTGGCTTGCCCGGTGCTGCAAAATCACCCACATTGGCCATCCGTTCCACCACAACACCCGAAAAAGGGGCTGTTACAGCTGCGTAAGCAAGGTAGGATCGGGCTTCCTGGATAGCACCGGTGGCCGTTTCAACCGCGCCCTTCGCTGCTTCATACTGGAATTCCATCTGTTCCAGTTCCACCTTGGAACAGGCGTTCTTCTGATACAGTTCCCGATACCGGTGGGCATTGTTCTCTGCAATAACCAGGCCTGCACGGGCCTGGGCCAGCGCGCCTTTCGCCTGCTGGAGCCTGGACCGGATATCGGCGCTGTCGATGGTTGCCAGTGACTGGCCTTTCTCAACAGTCTGGCCTGCGTTCACAGAAATCTCGGTTATGGTACCCATCACTTTTGCGGAAACCATGGCATCGGTACGGGACGTAATCCGACCAGGGGCCGCCACATGATCCGAAATGTCCTGCAACTGAACAGTCTCAATCACGGTCCGGACGGCAGGCAGCGTTTTCAATGTTCCCGACTCTTCCGTCGAACACCCGGTCATGACCACCAGGACCAGCGCAAAAAGCATCATCCGTTTCATATCCATAAACTCCTTATTCTGTTAATCCAATTGCAAATTCGAGGGCTTCCTGTGCCTTGAGGCAGTCATACCGCGCCTGTAATGCCATCAGCGAGGCCCGTTGACTGGCCGTGGCAGCATCCAGCAGATCCGTAGTGGTTTCAACGCCCGATGCATAACGGGCTTCGCGAATCCGCAGGTTTTCGGACGCCTGACGGGCACTCAGTTCAGCAACCTCATGGCGTTTCAGCGCTTCTTCCAGTTGAAACGTGGCCTGACGCACCTGCAATTCAATACCGGAACGTAACCGGTTCAGGTGCTCGGTGTAGGACGCTGCCAGGGATTCGGCCCGGCGAACCCTGGAACGGGTCCGTTTTCCATTAAAAAGGTTATACGAGGCCATTGCCATGATCTTGTATGACTCACCGTCCAGACCCGCAAAGTTGTTGTCATGATAGTTCAATTCTCCAATCAGCATGACCTTCGGCTTATAATCCGCCTTTTCAATCCGGATTTTCTGGGATGCCGCCTCCACTTTCAATTCCATTTCCCGGAGATCCGACCGGTTGTCCAATGCCGCTTCAATCAACTGATTCAGACTTTCTGATCGGGTTTTCCGGACAGGTTGATCCGTCAACGTAAAGATTTCATCCTGACCGATTCCCATGATGTTGTTGAGATTGGCACGGGCCAGTTTTTCATTGTTGGCGGACCGGATCCGTTCCTGTTCCATTTCACCCAGTACAACACGTGCCTGCAACAGGTCTGCTTCCATGATGAACCCGGTGTCCACGTATGCGGATGCCTGATCCACATGACTCTGTGTGGTTTCCACCACCGATTCCATCAATTTAACCTGTTCACCGGCCAGCAGAACATCCAGGTATGCACGATGGACCTGGTGGCGGATTGCCTGTTCTGCCCGAACCAGGCGCAGGGTGCCCGCTTTCGACATGGCTTCCCCTGCGCGGATGCCTGCTGTAATAGCGCCACCGGCGTACAGGGGTTGTTGGATCTGCAGACTGGTGTAATAGTCTGAAATTGCTTCGGGATGGTTCAAATCCGATACCATGAAGCGCGCCATCGAGAATTGCTCCTGGCTTAGTTGAAGTGCAAATGCATCCAATGGTGAATTGGTCTTTGTATATACTTCTCTGACATCAATACTCGGGAGTCGGTGACCCCGTGCTTCAACCGCCCGGGCAGCATCAGCGTCTGTCTCGTGACGCACCGCTTTCAGGTATGGGCTGTTCTGCAGTGCAATTTCGATAGCATCTGACAACCCAAGTGTTCTGACGGCCAGTGGACCGGCGGCCTGCATGGGTAATGCAACAAAAAGCATCATGGCAACAGTCATCGCAATTTTCATGTTCATTCCCCTTGTTCCAATATTCAAGTTCCGGTCATGTGATTCTGATATTCCGTATACGTTACAATGTAGCAGATTTTCGCCCGTTTTCGAGTCACAGATTCAATCAGAAGATGTGCTATGATCGTCTCTAAGAACAGACGGAAAAGAGGTGTATGATGCAACGAGTACGCTTTTATTTTGCCGATACGACGATTGTTGACGGGTTTATTGAAGGGACAACAACCGGGGATATCCGACTGATTGACCTGATGAACAGCACGGCCAACCGGAGGAAATTCGGGGTTTCAGAATGCATGACCATCAAGAACGGCATTCAAATGCTCTATCGCGAAAGAGCAACACATGCTGACACCGGATCCGCCACCATTACCGCCGATGAAGAAAACGGAAGGGAAGTGCCGCTGGACTTCATTCTCAACGAGAATCTCGAACTTGCACAGACAATCAGCCTGGAGCAGGTCGGCTACAACGTAAATCTCGGTAATGTGTTGTTTGCCCACAGCCTCTCCGACTTCAAGGGTGCTCAGGGCGAGCGGAAACGTGCGTTGAAAACAACCGTTCCGTTTGATGTGTCCGTGGTGACCAGCAATCATTATCTGCTGGAAGGTAAAATCATGGTCCCGTCACTGAACCGGGAACTGCCCAAGGATATACAGCCAGGAAAACGTTTCCTCGTATTGAGCCAGGTAAAAATGCGGTATATTCCGTCTCCGCACCACCTGTATCGGATGCACGATCACCTGATCGTAAACACCGATTTGATTAAGGCTTTCTACTGATCTATAATCGCTCCGGTACAAGGAGGAAATTATGCCCTATATTGAAGACATACTCGCCAGAGAAATTCTGGACTCACGTGGAAATCCCACCCTGGAAGTTGATGTTCTGCTCGAGTCCGGCGTAATCGGACGTGCAGCCGTTCCATCAGGTGCCTCAACTGGAGAACGGGAAGCGCTGGAACTTCGTGACCAGGATCCGGAACGCTACGGTGGCAAAGGCGTGCTGAAAGCGGTTCAGAATGTGAATGAAATCATCGCCGATGAATTGATCGGCATTGATGCCCGGGAACAGCTGTTCATTGACAACCTGATGATCGAACTGGACGGAACTGACACAAAGGAAAAGCTGGGGGCCAATGCCATCCTGGGTGTGTCCATGGCCGTTTTGCGTGCAGCAGCCGCGTACAGCGAATTGCCGCTTTACCGGTACCTGGGCGGTGCCTGCGCCAGAACCATGCCGGTTCCATTGATGAATATTCTCAACGGTGGCGCCCATGCAGACAACCGTGTGGATATCCAGGAATTCATGATTGTACCGGTCGGCGCACCTTCCTTCCGGGAAGGACTCCGGATGGGGGCCGAAGTATTTCATGCCCTGAGAGCCGTTCTCAAAGGAAAAGGGTACAACACGGCTGTGGGTGACGAAGGTGGATTTGCGCCCAACCTGGGTTCCAACGAAGAAGCGCTCCAGGTCATCCTGGAAGCCATTGAGAAGGCAGGATACACGGCAGGTGAAGATGTGATGCTTGCCCTGGACGTGGCCGCTTCTGAGCTGTACCGCGATGGCAAATATCACCTGGACTCCACCGGGGAAACCCTGGATTCAGCCGGTATGACCGACCTGATGGCGGATTGGGCTGAGCGATATCCCATCATTTCCATTGAAGATGGACTGGCGGAAAACGACTGGGATGGCTGGAAAATCATGACACAGAAGCTGGGCAACAAGATCCAGCTGGTAGGCGATGACATTTTTGTCACCAACACCCGGATCTTTGCGGAAGGCATTGAAAAGGGTATCTGCAACTCAATTCTGATCAAGCTCAACCAGATCGGGACCGTGTCAGAGACCGTTTCCGCAATTGAGATGGCATACCGGGCCGGTTATACCGCTGTGGTTTCCCATCGGTCCGGTGAAACAGCAGACAGTATTATCGCAGACCTGGCGGTTGCGCTGGGCACCGGACAGATCAAGACCGGTTCTCTTTCCCGATCTGACCGTCTGGCCAAGTACAATCAGTTGCTGCGCATTGAAGAAGAACTGGAAGAAATGGCGGACTATCCGGGAACCGGTGCTTTCCGGTAAAGCGGAATAACAGTTGAACACAATCCCAGTTACGGGTTGAGCCAATGACGCGAAGAACGTTTTCCAGAGGCAGGACGGTGTTTTTCACCGTCCTGTTCCTGGGACTGTACTTGATCGGCTGGTCCATTATTATCTATAATATGAATGATGGATATCGCGCTTACAAAAGGTTGCAGACCAAGCGGATCCAGCTGGAGGCAGAGAAGGTTCGGCTCGAAGAACGCCTGGAAGAAACCCGGCGCAAGGCTATGATGCGGCAGAGCGACACCCCTTTCTTTGTAGAAATGGTTGCCCGGGAGAAACTGAAAATGGCCCGGGAAGGTGAAGTGATCATTCGGACGGTGGAACATGACGAATAAACCCAGAATCAACATTCCGACCTATCTGACCCTGTTCCGGATTTTTCTGGTCCCGATCCTGGTTGTTGTCCTGTTAACCCGGTTTGAAGGAAAAGAATACATCGGGGTGCTGATCTTCTGGATCGCGTCCATCACCGATTTTCTGGATGGTTATCTTGCCCGGAAACGGAACCAGGTAACCAGCCTGGGTAAACTTCTTGATCCGATTGCGGATAAACTCCTGGTTTCCGGTGCATTTATTTCGCTGGTGGAAATGGGACTCGCGCCGGCGTGGATGATTGTCATTATCATTGGCCGGGAATTTGCGGTATCCGGATTGCGCCAGATCGCATTGACCTACAATATCGTGATACAGGCCTCTGCGCTGGGCAAGTTCAAGATGATCTTTCAAATTATTGCCATTTCGTTCCTGATCCTGGGCGAGGGAATCCGTTTCCTCCGGGCACCGGGTCTGATCCTGCTCTGGATCGTACTGATCCTGGCTATCGGCTCGTCGGTTGACTATTTCATAAAATTCTGGCAACAGACGGGCATTGTGGTGCTGACAAAAGAAAACCCGACTGACGAGGAGACACCCGGTGAAAGCTAGAAAACTGAGACGGTTGTTTTTCACGGGTATCGTTGTGGTTACCCCGGCACTGGTCAGCATACTGCTGATCAAGTATATCTTCGACAAGATTGACAATGTGCTGAGTCCGGTCATCATGGGGCTCCTGAATCGATACGCACCGGAAGCCAGTGTACCTACGATTGCGGTCAGCATCGTATCCATTCTCCTGATCGCTTTTGGCATATTTTTTGTGGGCCTGCTTACCGAGAATTTCATCGGGAAAAGGTTGTTGTCTTTTTTTGATTCCCTCATGTCCCGTACACCCCTGGTTCGGGGGATTTATACCGCCGTCAAGCAATTCCTGGATGCGTTTCGCCTCACAAGCGATCGCCATTTCAAACGGGTTGTGGCGGTTGAATATCCCCGGAAGGGGATGTGGGTCATCGGATTTGTTACGGCCGACGTCGGTCCCCGGGTTAAAGGGGCTTTTGTGGGTGAATCCCAGCGGCTCCTGAACGTCTTTATTCCGACAACACCCAACCCCACATCCGGCTACCTGGTTATGGTAGATGGCAGTGAGTTGCGTGAATTGTCCATGTCCATTGAACATGCAGTGAAGTATATTGTTTCTGCCGGTGTGATTCAGAATGAAAGTGCCACGGTCCCGCCACCGGGTCTGTCCGGAACATAAGCCCCGCAGTGACACAGGAAAGGAAGGCGCTGGTTGCGTGAAAAACAGATAGTTCAGCGGATCGGTATTTTTGATTCCGGGGCGGGAGGGCTCACGGTCCTGAAAACACTGCGTGATGGCTTTCCGGGCGTTCATTTTTTCTACCTCGGTGATACGGCGCGTCTTCCCTATGGCACCAAGTCGGCGGAGACCATCATTCGCTACACCCATCAGAATGTCGCATTTCTGCTGTCCAAGAAGATCGATCTGTTGATTGTTGCGTGCAATACCGCATCGGCACATGCCATGTCCGAATTGCGAAAAACCCTGGCATTGCCGGTGCTGGGGGTTATCGAACCGGGCGCACGGCGGGCTGCAGCGGTCAGTGCGACCGGCCGTATCGGTGTGATCGGCACCCGCGGAACCATTCTGTCGGGCATGTACCAGAAATTCATTCTTTCCCACAGGCCGGATGCCGTCGTGCACGTGAGTCCGGCACCCATCCTGGTGCCCCTGGTGGAGGAAGGTCTCACCACAGGCCCGATTACTGAAGCCGCTATCCGCCTGTACGTAGACCCCATGATGGAAAAGAACGTGGACACCCTGGTACTGGGCTGTACCCATTATCCATTATTGCAGGAGACGATCGCCGGGCTGTACCCGGGATTGACCCTGGTAAACTCGGCCACACCCATCCGTGAGGCCCTGTCAACCGATTACCGGATCGAACAGAAAACAGGACGTACCGAGATCTATGTGACAGACTATCCGGAAACATTCACCCCGTTAAGTGAACAGTTCCTGGGCGCATCCGTTGACAAGATTGAACATATTGACCTGCAGAAGCTCTGGAGGAAACGAAAATGAAGCGCAGTGAAAACAGGAACGTGGACCAGTTGCGAACCGTTGAGATCATTCGTGATTTCCAGGAGTACCCGGCCGGGTCCGTATTGATTTCTTTCGGCAAGACCCGGGTGTTGTGCTCGGTTTCCGTTGATGACAAGGTGCCCCCGTTTCTTCGGGATTCCGGTGAAGGGTGGGTAACCGCCGAATATGCCATGCTGCCCGGTGCCACCGGCACACGGAATTCCCGGGAATCCGTTCGGGGGAAACAGCAGGGCAGGAGTGTGGAAATTCAGCGCCTCATCGGCCGTTCGCTGCGTTCGGTAGTCGATCGGACCCGACTGGGAGAACGTACCTTTGCCATCGACTGCGACGTGATCCAGGCAGACGGGGGAACCCGTACAGCCGCTATCACCGGCAGTTATGTGGCACTGGCACTGGCTGTGCAGAAATTGACACGGGAAGGTAAACTGGAGCAGAATCCGCTGCTGGATCATGTTGCCGCCATTTCGGTAGGTATCGTCAACGGCCACGTGTTGCTGGACCTGGATTATCCGGAAGACTCCACCGCGGAAGTAGACCTGAACCTGGTGGCTACCGGTTCCGGCGAACTGGTGGAAGTCCAGGGAACAGCCGAAGGTTCACCCTTTTCCAGGGCCCAGTTGGACCAGATGCTGGACACGGCCATGAAAGGCATCAGCGAACTGGTCAACATTCAACGGAAAACGCTGCATGGTTGAGCTGCTTCTTGCCTCTGGAAATCCAAACAAAATCATTGAATTACGGCCTGTATTCCTGCCGGATTTTCAACTCTGCTCACTGGCGGAACACGCGTTGAAGGATGACCATACCGAGGACGGGGATACGTTTCATGAAAACAGTGCATCCAAGGCACTGTACTATTCCAGGCTGACAGATCTGCCGGTCGTTGCCGATGATTCCGGCCTCATCATTGATGCGTTAAACGGCCTGCCCGGTGTACGGTCCGCCCGATATCCCGGTGCGGACATGCCATATCCGGACCGGTGCCGACATATCTTGAACCAGATGCGGGAAAAGACCGCGGACCATCAACGTTCAGCACGGTTTATCTGCGTAGCGTCCGTGGCCAGAAACGGTAAGCTGCTGGGACAGACAGAAGGCATCGTGGAAGGAAGAATCAGCCTGTCACCGCAGGGCGAACAGGGGTTTGGCTATGATCCCATCTTTTTTCATCCGCCTTCGGGATGCACATTTGCCCAGTTGTCCCTGGAAGAAAAAAACCGACTGTCCCATCGATTCCGGGCATTCAGCGCACTGATTTCACAGTTGGACAGCTTCCTGAATCGTTGACGGTATTGCACCCCACTCACATGTTTCTGCGATAAGACCCGCCCACGTCAAACAGCGCGTGGCTGATTTCTCCCAGTGAACAGCTGTTCACCGTGTCCATCAACCGGTCAAAAATATTCCCGCCATTCTCCGCCGTCTTCCGCAGTTCCGTAATGGCTGTATCCCGTCCGGCCCGGTTCCGGTGCTGGAATGCCCGAAGATTTTCAATCTGGCGGTTCTTTTCTTCATCCGTTGATCGGATCAGTTCGGTGGGTTCCGACACTTCACCCTTCATATGGGCCGGGCGTTCAAACGTGTTGACACCGATAATGGGCAGGTCTCCCGAATGCTTCAGGTGCTCGTATTTCATGGATTCTTCCTGGATCCGTCCCCGTTGATACATGGTTTCCATGGCTCCGGTCACACCACCCCGTTCACAGATTCGCCGGAATTCCATCAAAACGGCTTCTTCCACCAGGTCGGTCAATTCCTCCACGATGAATGAACCCTGCATGGGATTTTCGTTCCGGGTCATACCGAATTCCCGGTTGATAATCATCTGGATGGCCAGTGCGCGGCGTACAGAGGCCTCTGTGGGTGTCGTTATTGCTTCATCATATGCATTGGTATGCAGGGAATTACAGTTGTCATACACTGCCGTCAGTGCCTGCAGGGTGGTTCGGATATCATTGAAGTCAATTTCCTGCGCATGGAGTGACCGGCCCGACGTCTGAATGTGATACTTGAGCTTCTGGCTCCGTTCATTCCCCCCATACCGGTATTTCATGGCAATGGCCCAGATACGTCGTGCCACCCGTCCGATAACGGAATATTCCGGGTCCAGGCCGTTGGAGAAGAAGAAGGACAGGTTGGGCGCGAATGCGTCAATGTCCATTCCCCTGGCCAGGTAATATTCAACATAGGTAAAGCCATTTGCCAACGTAAATGCGAGCTGCGTGATGGGATTGGCACCTGCCTCCGCAATGTGATACCCCGAAATGCTCACCGAATAGTAGTTGCGGATCTGGTTCCCGATGAAGGACTCCTGTACGTCACCCATCATCTTCATCGCAAAATCGGTGGAAAAAATGCAGGTGTTCTGGGCCTGGTCTTCTTTCAGAATGTCCGCCTGGACCGTACCCCGGACAGACTTCAGGGTGGCTTCCCGGATGCGGGCGTAAGTATCTGCATCGACCAGTTCGCTTCCCGGAATACCCAGCGTAAACAAGCCGAAACCGCGATCCCCCTCGGGATTGTCTTTCCCGGTGTACACCGGCGCTGTCACACCCATGGCACGGAAGTACTCTTCCTTGCGCTTCCGGGCCGCATCCAGTTGGCCGGATTCTTTCAGATGACGTTCCACCTGCTGATCAATGGCCGTGTTGAAGAACATGGCGAGGATCATCGGCGCCGGACCGTTAATGGTCATGGACACCGATGTACTGGGGTCACACAAGTCAAACCCGCAGTACAATTTCTTCATATCGTCCACTGTTGCGATGGACACACCGGCATTGCCGATTTTGCCATAGATGTCCGGTCGTTCCGCGGGATCGTATCCATACAGGGTGACGGAATCAAATGCAGTGGAAAGACGGGCGGCTTTCTGACCGCTGGACAGGTAGTGGAACCGGCGGTTGGTTCGTTCCGGTGTCCCTTCTCCGGCAAACATGCGCGTCGGATCTTCACCGGTCCGCTTGAACGGGAACACGCCGGCGGTAAACGGAAAATGGCCCGGCAGGTTCTCCCGGGACAGCCAGCGGAGCAGATCTCCCCAGTCTGAATAACGGGGAAGCGCCACCCGGGGGATCTTCGAACCGGAAAGGGTTTCCACCTGGAGATCATGGGTAATTTCCCGGTCCCGGATACGGGTAACCAGTTTTTCGTCCCTGTAGCAGGCCACAGTTGACTGCCAGTTTTCCAACTGCTCCCGCAGTTCAGCGTCCATGTCAGCGGAAAGTCTGTCTGCCGCCGACTGCAGGTTCATTGGGCTGGTGTCACCGGTGTCTGCTTCCCGCAGTAAGGCAAGCGTACGTCTCACCGCATGCAGGTTGCCGGCCAGCGTTGCCTGACGTTCCCGTTCCCCGTGATACTGATCAATCGCATCCGAAATGTCACTGAGATAGCGTGTGCGTTCGGCCGGAATGAGACTGTGGGCCCGGGGTACGTGAAATGTCAGATCTTCCTGCACCCCAAGATCATGACCGGTTTTATCCTTCAGAACGTACAACAGATGGTCAAACAGCGTATCAACACCCTTATCCCGGAACCGGCTGGCAATGGAGGGAAATACCGGCAACATTTCATCCGGTCCGTCCCATTTCAAGTGCGCACGACGATATTGTTTTCGAATGTCGCGCAGCGCATCGGGCGAGCCCTTCCGGTCATACTTGTTCAGTACCACAAGGTCTGCATAATCAATCATATCGATCTTTTCCAGCTGGGTGGCGGCGCCGTAATCGGATGTCATCACATACATGTACACATCTGAAATATCCACCACCTGCGTATCGCTCTGGCCGATGCCGGACGTTTCCACAATGATCAGGCCATGTCCGGCGAGCTTCATCAGTTGAATCACCAGCTTGACCGCGGCGGATGTGGAGGTGTTGGTGCTCCGGGTTGCCAGGGATCGCATGAAGATCCGCGGGTGGGGCAGGGTGTTCATCCGGATCCGGTCACCCAGCAGAGCGCCTCCGGTTTTCCGCTTGGTGGGATCAATGGAAACCATCCCCACGTTCAGTTCCCTGTTTCGATGAACCAGTCTGCGCAGGATCTCATCCAGCAGAGAAGATTTTCCGGCACCACCCGTCCCCGTCACCCCCAGTACCGGAACGGAATTGTCCACACTGTTTCCGGTCATGGTGCGATCCAGCACATCCGCCAGATCGGCCTGTGTGTCCGCATCGGCGTTCTCTACCAGTGAAATCGCCTGTGCCAGTGCCTGTTTATCGCCTGCGATAATATCCGGGATCCGGTCCTCCAGGTGCTTCCTGGAACCGGAAAGCGTCGTTGCTGCGTCTGAACATTCGCGGATCATCTCATCCACCATCCCGGTCAGTCCCAGGTTTCGTCCATCATCCGGTGAAAAAATCCGTGCCACGTTTTCTTCTTCCAATGCGGCAATTTCATCGGGAACAATCACGCCGCCACCGCCACCGTACAGCCGGACATGCGAAAGGCCCATCTCGTCCAGCCGCTGACGGCAATACCGGAAGTACTCCATATGACCGCCCTGGTAAGAACTGATGGCAATCGCATGGACATCTTCTTCCAGGGCGGTCTGCACCAGTTCGTCTACGCCCCGGTTGTGACCGAGGTGAACGACTTCCGCCCCTTTGGACTGCAGAATCCGTCGAATAATGTTGATGGATACGTCATGGCCGTCATACAGACTGGCCGCTGTCAGGAATCGCAACATGATGCTCAAGAACGCCTCCCGTTTGTGCGTGTATTCAGATAAACGAATTATAACCAAAAAGAGCGGGTTTACCCAGTTCTTTCCGTTCATGTACCTCCCGAAGACCCTTACAATAAGGGTGCGTATTGTCACCAATCAGATTGACTTCAACACATACTCTCTGCTATCGTTTCCCGGAGACAAGGAGGTCTTGTGAGCATTTCCAGAATTCGCAATTTTTCCATTATTGCCCACATCGACCATGGGAAATCCACGCTGGCTGACCGTATCCTGGAACGTACCGAGGCCGTGCAGAAACGGGATATGAAGGAACAGATACTGGATGACATGGAACTGGAACGGGAACGGGGAATTACCATCAAGGCCCGTGCGGTAACCGTCAAGTATCGCGCGGCGAACGGAGAAAACTACATCCTGAACCTGATCGACACCCCGGGACACGTGGATTTTTCCTACGAGGTTTCCCGCAGCCTGAAAGCCTGCGAAGGAGCAGTCCTGGTTGTGGATGCCACCCAGGGCGTGGAGGCGCAGACCCTGGCCAACACCTACCTGGCCATTGAAGGGGACCTGGAACTCTTACCGGTATTGAACAAGATTGACCTGCCGTCCGCTGAACCGGAACGGATCATGGAGCAGATTGAGCAGGTAATCGGTCTGGACGCTTCAGACGGATGCCTGGTCTCCGCCAAAACAGGGGAGGGCATCGACTGTGTCCTGGAGAGCATTATCCGGTGCATTCCTGCACCTACCGGGGACCCGGATGTGCCCCTTTCGGCATTGATCTTCGATTCCTGGTTTGACGCCTATCGGGGCGTGATTATCCTGTGCCGCGTTTTCAACGGCACCATTCGTCCGGGCATGAAAGTGCGCCTGATGGCCACGGATCGCACCTGTGAAGTGGACGAAGTGGGCGTATTTTCACCCAAAATGACCAAACAGAAGAGCCTGTCCGCCGGCGAGGTGGGCTATGTGATCGCAGGTATCAAGAACCTCCGGGACACCAAGATCGGCGATACCATTACCGAATCCGGTAATGAAACAGACAAGCCGTTGCCCGGCTTCAAGGAAATGAAACCGGTGGTATTCTCTTCCCTGTTTCCCACGGACAATGTCCAGTATACCGACCTGCGGGATGCCGTGGAGAAGCTCCAACTGAATGATTCCGCCTTCGTGTTTGAGCCGGAATCCTCCGATGCACTGGGGTTTGGTTTCCGATGCGGTTTCCTCGGCCTCCTGCACCTGGAAATCACCCAGGAGCGGCTGGAACGGGAATATGACCTGGACCTGATCTCCACCGCACCCGGTGTGGAATACCGGGTGACCCGAACCGACGGGGAAGTGATTAACATCTCCAACCCGTCCAAGTTGCCGGATCAGCAGGAAATCCGATCCATCGAAGAACCCGTGGTTACCGCAACCATCGTCACCCGGTCGGATTTCGTTGGGAACATCCTCAAACTCTGTATTGACCGCCGGGGCATCCAGAAACGGCTGGAATATGTGTCCAGCGACCGGGTTCTGATCGAATACGAATTGCCACTCAATGAAATTGTCCTGGATTTCTATGACAAGCTGAAATCCATCTCCCGGGGCTATGCTTCGTTTGACTACAGCATTGACGGCATGCGGGAATCCAAGCTGGTCAAGCTGGACATCCTGGTCAATGGCGATCCGGTGGACGCACTTTCCATTATCGTTCACCAGGACAAGGCCTTTTACCGGGCACAGGCATTGACCCGGAAAATGAAGGAATTGATACCCCGCCAGATGTTTGAAGTGGCCATCCAGGCGGCCATCGGCAGACGGGTCATCGCCCGAACCACGGTGAAAGCATTGCGGAAAAATGTACTGGCCAAGTGTTACGGCGGGGATATCACCCGGAAACGCAAGCTCCTGGAGAAACAGAAGGCCGGTAAGAAACGGATGAAATCTGTTGGTAAGGTGGATATTCCGCAGGATGCGTTTATGGCCATCCTCAAAATCAACGAGGAAGAATCCTGAACCGATCCACAATTTCCAGTTGACCCGAACAAGGAAGATATCGTGAAACGAATCCTGGTCCCAATACTGATAATTATCTCATTTTCATTACTATACGTGGGATTTTTTCAGCTTTACATGAAACCCAGGCATGTCCAGGCACAATTGGAAATCCGCCGTGGTGAATCGCTGACAGCCATTTCACAGAATGCCGTGGCAGTCGGCATTGCCCCCCATCCGCTGGTGTTCAAGATCGGGGCCAGGCTGTTCCGTCTCGACAGGCAGATCAAGGCCGGATATTACCAGTTTGACGGTATGTATACCATGCAGGAAGTTCTCCAGGAATTGACTACCGGGAGAGATCGGATGGTCCAGGTTACCATTCCCGAGGGGCTCCATCACATGGAAACATTCCAGCTGCTGGTTTCCCACGGCCTGGGAACGATGCCGGATTATCTCCACTGGTTCAACCATCCAGACCTGCTGAAACCGGTAACACCGCAGCCCCGGGGCACCCTGGAGGGATGGTTGTTTCCGAATACCTACCGATTTCCGGAAACAGCAACTGCCAAGGATGTGCTGGAGCACATGTCAGGGGAATTTGCGTCCCGTTTTCGAAAAATAGCCGAGTCCGCACCGGAACTTCCAAAGGAACTGACTCCGCTGGAACTCATCACCATGGCTTCACTGGTGGAAAAGGAAACCGGTGCACCGGAAGAGCGTCCCTTAATCGCATCCGTTTTCTGGAACCGGCTGGTTAAGAATATGCGGATGGATTGCGACCCGACCGTCATCTATGCCCTGATACTCGAGGGACGGTGGGACGGAAACATCCGGAAACGCGACCTGGAAATGGACCATCCGTACAATACCTATCGCCGACGGGGACTGCCACCGGGCCCGATTGCAAATCCCGGTGCCGAAGCCCTGGCGGCCGTGTTCCATCCCGCTTCTACCGACTATTTGTACTTCGTTTCGCGGAATGATGGGACCCATGACTTCTCGGAAACCTACAAAGAGCATCAGCGAAAGGTAAACGAATACCAGGTGCAATACTGGCGGAAACGGAGAAGCCGGTGAAGATACCCGAATTGCTGGCCCCGGCCGGGAACATGGAAAAGCTGAAAACAGCCATCCGGTATGGCGCGGACGCCGTGTATGCCGGTGTGGAGGGCTTTTCGTTGCGTGCCCGGGCTGGAAACTTCACACTGGCAGAACTCCGTGAGGCCCGTGACGATTGCCAGCAGGCAGGTGTGAAACTGTATGCAGCCATGAACATCATTCCCCGGGATGATGATCTTCACAACATGGAATCCGCGTTCAGATCCCTGAATGAAATTGGCCCCGACGCAATCATCGTCTCCGATCCCGGGGTACTGGCCGGTGTCCGTGCACATTGCCCTGAAATTCCGATACACCTCAGTACCCAGGCCAATGTGATCAACCGGTCATCCGCGGAATTCTGGTTCAACAACGGCGTCAAACGCATCGTACTGGCCCGTGAATTGTCAATTCCGCAAATCACGGAGATGGCATCCGGCATTTCCGGTGAACTGGAAATGTTTATCCACGGGGCCATGTGTATCTCCTATTCGGGCCGATGTTACCTGTCCCATCACATGACGGGTCGGGACGCCAACCAGGGAGACTGCGCCCAGAGCTGCCGCTGGTCCTACCGTGTCCTGGAAGAATCCCGGAGACCGGGAATGCACTTTCCAATTGAGGAGGACGAACGGGGCACCTATGTTTTCAATTCCCGGGACCTGTGTGCCCTGCCGTTACTGGATCGCGTGGTGAAAACCGGTGTGCAGTCCCTCAAAGTGGAAGGGCGGATGAAATCGGTTCATTATGTGGCAGCAACCATTGACGCATACCGGACCGCACTGGATCTGTTGAAATCCGGTGGCCTGGAATTGTTCCATCAGGCTGTTCCCGGCTTTCTGGAAGAACTGGGAAAGGTCAGTAACCGTGAGTTTACCACTGCATTCCTGGACGGATCTGCTGATGACCATGTTCGTATGGAATCCACTGTGTATGCCAATCAACATGCACTGGTCGGGATTGTCACCCGAATACTGCCGGATGCTGTGGAAATCTCATTGAAGAACCCGTTGCGAACCGGTACCCGTATTGAGTTCCTGGAACCAGGCTTGAAACGGACCGCCGCGGTGGTCCAGCGGATCCAGGCTTCGGAAGGGGCACCCCTGGAACAGGGAAACCCCGGGGATCGGGTCTTGATTCCGGGCATGCCGACCGTGATGGAGGGTGCCGTTGTCCGTTGCTGAAACCCGTTTCGTTGATGTGGAGCTGCAGCCATCGGACATTGTGCGGCTCCGTGTCACACTGGAATCATACGAAGGTTTGGGCAGATGCACCACCATGCCGGACAACCCGGGTCGGGTGCGGATCACGTTCCTGTCTGATCAACAGGCGGACATCCTGTCCCTGTTGGAATCCCTGGAGGGGGAAGGGTGGGTGACCATTCTCTCGCTTCCGGCCCGACTGTGCTAGAATCGCAAGCTGAACCATAGAACGGATCGCGACCGTTTTAAAAAGAATCACAATCTTACGTTTCGGAGTAGCCAACCCATGTCTGCCAGGGAAACCGCCTTTGAAATTCTCCAACAGGTCATTTACCAGCACAAACTGGTAACGGACTGTTATCCCTACCTGTTTGAAAAGGTAAAAGATGAACGGGACCGGCGGCTGGTGGTGGAAATTGTGTATGGTGTCAGCCGGTACAAAGGTCGGCTGGGGCATGCACTGGCCCGTAAATCGGATCCGGATAAAACCGACAAGCGCGTCTGGCTGCTGTTGCTGACAGCGGTGTACCAGTTGTTCTATCTCACGCGGATTCCGGATTATGCGGTGATTTATGAGACGGTTGAGATCGCCAAGAGACGATTCGGCAAGAAACCGGGTGGTTTCGTCAATGCCGTGCTCAAGGGTATCAGTCGTGACCGGGAAACGATCGCATATCCCGGGCCGGAAAACATGGAATCCTATATCACCGGATCCCTCTCATTCCCCTACTGGATGGGGTTGCGCTGGATCAGCCAGTATGGTCAGGAAACAGCTTTCCAGATCATGAAATCATTGAACCTGCGAAAACCCATGGTATTCAGACGATTCGGTGACACCGGCGTCCTGGACCAGGAAGGCATGTTCCACGCCACCCCCTATCTGCCCGACGCCGTGGAGGCGAACCTGCCGGTATACATGATGCGTGCGGGCAACTGCTACGTGATGAATGAATCATCCCAGCTGGTTCCCGAACTTCTCCGTAACTTCAAGGGAGCGTGGGTGCTGGATGCAGCATCTTCTCCCGGTGGAAAGGGGTTGATCCTTTGCGGATGGGATGGCATTCAAAACGTGATCTTCAATGACATATCGCGGGACAGAATGGATCGGATTCTCGAAAACAGCCGGGACCTGAACATCAACATTCTCACCCCGGTGTGCTCAGACACCACCAACCCGCCGTTCAGAAGGGCATCCATGGACGCCGTATTGCTGGATGCCCCCTGTTCCGGTACGGGCACCCTGTCCGGTCATCCCGAATTGCGATGGATCCGGACGGAATCCGATATCCACAATCGCTCCAGGCTTCAGAGCAAGTTGATACGTCGTTCATTTGACCTGGTCAAACCCGGTGGCGTGCTGGTGTATGCCACCTGTTCCCTTGAGCGGGACGAGGGGGAGGATATCGTTTTGCCGTTTGTTTGTGATACACCGGAAGCCGTGCTGGTGAACCCGTTCCGCTATGCATCGGAAGATGTGGCGGCTGCATTTGGCGGATCACTGCATCATAACCGCTGTCTCCGCGTGTTGCCGGACAAGTACCTGGACGGCTTCTTTGTCGCCATGATCGAAAAGCGCGTACCATGACAGAAACACCGGGTATTCAGTCGCTGGAACAATGTGTTAAATGCGGAACCTGCAGACATGTTTGTCCCGTTTTTGCTGTCACAAACGGGGAGGGGGGAGCCGCACGTGGAAAACTGGGTATCCTCCAGTACCTGTACCGGGACGGGGAGCGGTTCAGCCGGGAAACCGTTAAGCTGCTCAAACAATGCGTCATGTGCGGCAGTTGCCAGCATGCCTGCCCCCGGAATGTACCCATACTGGAAATTCTCGCCTCCGCCCGGGAGAAGGCACTGGTGGAAGGCGGTGAAAGCGGCCTGAAGCGACTCGGTCTGAAGATGATGGCGGACAACCGCAACTGGGCATTCGCTGCCGGGCTGGCGGATCTTGTCCCGGAATCCAGCGGCCTGACATTGAAACTGCCCTTCATGAACCGCCACTGGCCAAAACCGGACACCGTCGGACTGCAGCATCCGGGGGGGTATTTTGAGGCCACCGGGGAAAAACGGTTTGATGTTCTCTATTTTCCCGGTTGTTCAACCCGTTACCTCTACTCCGGTACCGGTCGGAAACTGGTGCACATCCTGAACCGAATCGGGATCGGCGTGTATGTTGACGATAAGCAGGTCTGTTGCGGATTTCCCCATGAATCAGCGGGGGATCGGACAACCGCGGACAGGCTGGCAGCGGAAAACCGGTCGGTGATCAGCAGCTATACGGACAGGATTCAATACCTGGTTACCGGTTGCGCAACCTGCGGCAGCCGGTTGAAACAGTTGTACACGGAACAGTTTGCCAACCTGCGAATACTGGATATCAATGAACTGCTGGTGGCGGAAATGGATGCGCTGCAGTCAGCCGGGCTGGTTCAGCTTGAAGAAAAAGTCCCGGTCATTTACCATGATCCGTGCCACCTGGCCAAGCACCAGGGCGTCCGCCAACAGCCACGGGAACTCCTGTCCCTGTTTGCTGACGTCGTCGGGTTGGACCAGGCGGTCAGTTGCTGCGGCTTCGGTGGCAGCTTTTCGGTCTTCGAATCCGACCTGTCGCGGCAGATTGGGGACATGAAGGCCAGTCAAATCGAACAAACGGGCAGGGATGTCCGTACAAACGAGCCAACCGTGGTCACATCCTGTCCCGGTTGCGTTATCCAGATCACGGATGCCCTGCGCCGGAACGGCATGCAGAATCCGGTGGTACACATTGTCGAACTACTTTATCGCGCATTGGAGGATACAGATGGTAAGAACTGAGAAACTGAGATCGCACTTGTTTTCCGCATTGATCGCGTTCCTGCTGGCAATTCCCGTGTTTGCTCAGACAGGCGGCGTGGACCTGCCATTTGGACCGGGGGACTTTGACCCCGCAACCGATGTCACAATCACCGCCATCCAATTGCCGGAAACCGCACGGACGCGGGAAATTGTCCAGGTTAAGTTGAAAATGGATATTCCCGAAGGCTACCATATTACAAAGGAACTGTTTGAAATCACACCCGTGGACGAATCGTTCAAACTGGTAGAAGTGCATTTACCCGAGGGCGAGGCCAGTATCCTGGGCGAGGTCCTGGGTGGCACCATCCATGTGGATGTGGCACTGGTACCGTTAAAAGCCGGTACAGAAGTGCCCTTTACGGTAACCTTCCAGTCCTGCTCGGAAGGGGAGAATCCCATGTGCTTCCCACCGGTGGACGTTTCCGGTAATCTGAAAATTGTTGTGGAAGCCGGCAAACAGACGTTGGCTGACCGGTTGACCGCTGCGCTGGGTTCCAGCATGCTCCTGGCACTCCTGATCATCTTCGTTGGTGGTATCGGTGCCAGCCTGACACCCTGTGTCTATCCGGTCATCCCGCTGACGGTTGCCTATGTGGGAGCACGTAGCGAAGGCAAGAAGTTCCGCGGCTTTATCCTCTCTGTTATGCTCGTTCTGGGGATTGCAACAACGTATTCGGTACTGGGCATCATCTCGGCGAAGACCGGCTCGGTGTTCGGTTCGCTGGCCCAGCATCCGATTTTTATCACGGTGCTGGCGTTCATTTTTATTGCAATGGGATTAAGCATGTTCGGTTTCTATGATATTCAACTCCCGGCCTCCCTGAACTCAAAGCTCCAGGTCCAGCGGAAAGGTCTCCTGGGGGCATTTCTCATGGGTATGGCCACCGGTGTGCTGGCAGCGCCGTGTGTGGGCCCCATTATTGTTGTGCTGCTGGGATGGGTGGCCCAGACCGGTTCCACCTTCAAAGGTTTCCTGTTCCTGTTTGACTTTGCATTGGGTATGGGCGTTCTGTTCATTCTGATCGGCACGTTCTCCGGCGTCATGGCATCGTTGCCCAAGGCCGGTGGTTGGATGATCAAGGTCAAGTATGTCTTCGGTATCATGTTCTTCCTGGCCGCGGTATTGTTTGCCAAACCCGTCCTGGGCAATTATTTCTACCCGGCAATGATCCTCGCCGTTCTGCCGCTATTGATGGCGCTATTCCTGTCCCGACTGGTCAACAAGACCACCGGCATTGTCCTGTTACTGGTATTCCTTGCGGGACTCATCGGCGTGCAGTTCCTGAAAGGGGATACGGATCACGGCGTGATCAGCTATGAAGCGGCGCTCACCGAAGCGCTTGACCAGGCAAAGGTCGAGGACAAGCTGGTGGTACTGGATTTCTACGCGGACTGGTGTGCGGCTTGCAAGGAACTGGACGAATACACCTGGGCAGACGCTGACGTGAAGCATAAGCTGGCAACTTCCGGCATCCTCCTGAAACTGGACTTCACCAGGACCTCGGCGGAAGGAAAGGTTTTCCAGGACCGATACACGGTGTACGGACTGCCAACCGTGGTATTCCTGGCCCCGGATGGAACGGAAAAGGGCCGCTTTGTTGGTTTTCGGAATGCGGAAGACTTCCTGAAGCTGATGGAAGAGGCACAGGCCCGCTAACCTGATAATAAACAGAAAATAAAGAGGGAGGCATTTGCCTCCCTCTTTTTTTCGGTCAGAACGTTGATTCTGTCAGGAGAATCACTGTCCCGGATGAATGGCGCTGGTGGGGCATACGTCCACACAGGCACCGCAATCCGTGCAGGCATCTGCATCAATTACGTACTTGTCTTCACCTTCGGAGATTGCTTCTACCGGGCATTCAGCCATACATGCACCACATGAGATGCATTCGTCATCAATGAAATGAGCCATATGTTCCTCCTAAGCAATGTCACATACACTATAGGTCACGCTTTCACCCTTTGTCAAACGGATTTCATCCCCCATTTTATATTGCCATTCAATAGTCAGATAAAAGCCGACTGATGCTAGAATAACGCTCAACCAGCTACTTTCCTGGAAAGGAGACTTGCCGTTGCTGCAGACAGAAACCCGCCGGATGAACTGGTCATCCGAACGAACAACCGACTTTCATCTCAACTGTTCTCTTTCCCGGTTACCGGACCTGATCGGGAATCGACGGTCCTTTGTTGTCGCAGACCGTGTTTTCTGGGACCATCATGGTAACAGCCTGCCATTTTCGGCCGATTATCTGTTCCAGTCATCGGAAACCAACAAGTCCCTCGCCCAGGTAACCCCAATGTTCCATCAGCTGCAGTCCGTTCAGGCCGACCGTCACACCTGTCTGGTGGCGCTGGGTGGGGGGATTACCACCGACATGGGCGCTTTCGTGGCGTCCACCTACATGCGCGGCATGCCCCTGATTCTGTGTCCCACAACCCTGCTGGCACAGGTAGACGCGGCGATCGGCGGCAAGACCGGCTTTAACTTCAACAGCATCAAGAATGCGGTGGGGTCATTCTACCAACCGGACCACGTTGTGATCGATCCCGGTGTACTGGATACCTTGCCGGAAGCGCAACTGCGTAACGGGCTTGCCGAATGTATCAAGCATGCCACCATCGCGGATCCGGTGCTGTTCAGCCAACTGGAATCGGAGGAGATGTCGCTTGATTCCCTCCTGCAGGATCCGGTCGCACTCATATCCCGTTCAGTAACCGTGAAACTGGACATTGTGCGCCGGGATGAACGGGAAAGCGGGATTCGCAGAATCCTGAACTTCGGCCACACCTTCGGCCATGCGATTGAGCTCGGAGAAGGACTGCTCCACGGGGAAGGGGTGGCGGTTGGCATGGTCATAGCCGGCGCACTTTCGGAGAAGCTCGGCATCGCAGACCAGGACATCGTCCACCGGCTCACCCGCATACTCACCAGATGGCAGTTGCCCGTGCAGACGAAGCTGGATGCGGCAGAGATGCTGAAAGCCATTCATCTTGACAAGAAGAAGCGGGATGATGTGGTATCCCTTGTCCTGTTGAAGCAAATTGGACATCCTGTCATTCACGACGTATCGATTTCATCGCTTGAGGAAGAACTCCATGATTTGTGTCAGCATTGGTAATGTCCCGTTGGACCGGGCCGAACAGCTGGGACATACCCATGAGCTGGTGGAATATCGGCTGGATCTCTTACCTGTCAATACAATTGAAGACCTGGACCGGCTCCTGCAGGCCAACCGGAACGCCATTGTCACTTACCGTCCGGTTTCCGGCATGAACCGTGATCCGTTCTTCAGCCACGCCCTGGAAGCCGGGGTGGCCTACATCGACCTGGAAATCGAAGGGGACAACCATTGGTTGAAAGACCTGATTTCAGCTGCCACCGACAACAGCACCGCTGTGATTCTTTCCCACCACAACTACCGGTGCACACCCGAAACGATTCAACTGGATGAAATCCGCGAAACGGCTTTCGACCTGGGTGCATCCATCTGCAAAATCGCCACCCACTGCAGAGACACCCGTGATGCGGCGAGGCTCATCGGTCTGTTGAACCGGGAACCGGAAACCCTCGTGGTGCTGGGGATGGGTCCTGCCGGCACCATAACGCGGATTGCCGGTCCAAAGCTGGGAGCTCCCTTCACGTTTGCGTTTCCGGACGGGGAAAAAGCAACGGCTCCCGGACAGCTGTCGGTATCGACCATGAAACATATTTTTCAACACCTGGAGAATCCAGTTGACTGAGCGGATCGAAAGGGGCACTGTCCGTCGGGGGGCGGTGCTGGGCAAACCCATACGGCATTCTCTCAGTCCGAACCTCTTCAACCTGTTCTGGCAGACATCAAATCAACCCAACGGGCAATATCTGCGCATGCATACCGACAACATAAAACTGGCCCTGGAAAGTTGCCGGATCCTGGATATTCAATTCGCCAGCGTGACCCATCCCTTGAAGCAGGCTGCTCTGGAAGCATCTGGATCTGTTTCTCCCACCGCCCGGAAACTGGGTGCTGCAAACTCTCTTCGTCTCCAGGAGGATGGGCACTGGCACGGGGACAATACGGATCCCGATGGTGTCCACTTCGCCCTGGAGCAGATAAATCGCTCACAACCCATGAGCGACCGCACCGTACTGATTTTCGGCGCCGGGGGAGCGGCCAACGCAGCCGCATATGCCTGCCTGGAGCGACATATCCCTGTTTCCATAGCCTGCCGGTCTACGGGAAAGCTCAGCCATGAACTGGCAGGGGATGACCGTTTGACCATTATGGACATGAAAGATGCGCAGGATCATGCTTCCGATTTTGATGTGATCATCTGGACCATACCGGATTATCCCGCGCAACTGGCGTTAACCGGTCTTCAGGACTGTCAACATGTACTGGATGCCCGTTATGGGTTTCAGCGGCCGAGTGGTTTCTTCGGACGGGCAACCGTTCTGGATGGACTGTCCTGGCTGGTGGGGCAGGGGGCGGCCTTCTTCCGACAGCTGTATCCGGAACCGGGCGGATTGGATGAAGACCAGCTTGACCGGGTTCAAGACCGCTTGAGGGAGTGCCGTAGCAGCACCCCTGCTGCTGCCCCGCGTCACATTGCACTGATCGGTTTTATGGGTGCCGGCAAATCTACAGTTGGCAAAATCGTTGCGGAGAAAACCGGCCTGAGCTTTGCAGATACCGATGCCATTATCGAAAGGCGAACCGGCATGCAGATCTCCCGCATCTTCTCCACCAGGGGAGAAGCCGGATTTCGCAACCTTGAAAGAGCAGTCCTGGCTGAATTGCATGCATCTCCCCATCCCTCCGTCCTTGCACTGGGCGGGGGCGCAACCGGCCAACCGGAAATACAACATATCCTGCAGAACTGCCTGACCATTTGGCTCCTGCGCGATCTCGATTCACTCCAACAGGTTGACCCATCAAACCGGCCGCTGATGAACCGAACGGAACCAACAACGCTCTTCAAATCCCGTATTCCAGATTACAGCCGTGTTGCACACGTGGTTCTTCCTGTCGGGGAAACGCCGCCGGAAGAGATCGCACGGGAAATTGCCGGCATGCTGCAGGCCTGACACCCGCCGCTCAGCTGAGCAATCATCACACGCCACACTGTCACCAAATCGACGTTTATTAGAAATCCCAACCTTTTACTTGCAATCTATAATGAATTGTGGCTTAATATTTTTCATGAGTAAAGGATACTGTGATCGTGCACTGACAGACAAAATCAAAGAGTTGCGAAAGTCTAAGGGTCTAACTCAACGAGAGTTCGCCGAGATGCTGGATATCAACATCAACACCATTGCACAGGCTGAAAGCTACAGGCAGAACTATACGCTGCGCCTATTACGAAAAATAAGTCAAACCTTTCAGATCCCCATGCGTTGGTTTTTTGATGAACCCGGCGACCTTGATGACACAGGAATTTACAAGATCCTGGATCGGATTGAAACACCGAAGAAACTGAAAATCAAAGAAGTTGTTGAAAAACTGGATGTTGCAGGAGTTGACGATATTGAACTGGTTATTCAACTCCTGGAGAAATTGACCGGAAGCTCGCTTTCCATTTTGGAAAAGAGTTAAACAGTTTTTGAAACGGGATGGAAACAGGCAGTTCTGTCCCCGGCAACATGGAACATTCGGTTTTTTTAGTGTTTCCGGCTTGATGGTGTATGATTAACGCAGCAAACAATATCAGGGAGTAAGCAATGACGGATGGCAAACGCAGTTATTTTGATAATTACCATATGCATCACCTGTTTTATGACATATATTCCAACGCCAGAACCGGCGTTCTCAAGGTATATTTTCCGGATGAAGTTGTCAAAACCGTCTATTTCTCTGAAGGCAATACCATTTATGCTTCTTCCAATGGCGAAAAAGACAAGCTGGTCAACATTCTGATCAAATACAAGAAGCTGTCCAAGGAACAACTGGAAACCGCTCTCAGACAGATGAACAAATCCATTTCGCTTGGCAGAAACCTGGTAAACATGGGTTTCATCACGCACAAAGAACTGATCTGGGCAGTGAAAGTCCAGGTGATCGGCATCATGCACTCCATCATTACCCTGAATGAAGGAGAATCACAGTTTACGGAAGGTCCGCTGCCGGACGGCGTTATCAATCTGCCGCTCAACACCATGAAGGTGCTGTTTGACTCATTGCTCATGTTCCAGGATCGCACCTGGATTGCCGACCAGGTTCATCAACCGGATTCAATCTTCAAAAAGACCGTGCTGTTTGAAGAAGGGAAGAGCCGGCTGATTACCAGTGATGAACTCCTGCAGCTAGCTGAATCCATCGACGGTGAAAAGACCGCGTCCCAGTTGGCAGACATCACAACCATGGAAGATTTCAAGGTCTTCAAGTTGCTCTATGCCTTACGTTTCCTGAACCTGATTGAGGAACGCATCACCGATGACCAGATGCCCAGCCCCGCCAGTGTCTTTGAAATTGAAGATGAACCGGACGAAGACCTTGTCCTTGCGGAAGAATCTTTTGCCCAGCTTGGGGCTGCCGGGGAACAACCGGCTCCGGAACCGGAACCTGCCGGTTTCGTTTTCGCCTCGGATGAAGACGATGACATCCAGCCGGAAGGGGAACTGAAACTGGATGAACCCACCGAGAAAATCGAGCTGGGCAGCCTGCAATTGGATTCCGAAGAAGAAAACGTTGAACCCGAACCGGATCCGGATACCGCCCACGGTCTGGACCAGTCTGCGGGTGCGGAACTTGACGCGCCGGAACCGGCATCCGGTGAAGACGTGGTCGTGGAATTTCAACTGGAAGAGGATGAGCTTTCCTATGCGGAAGACTCCCGCTCATCTGCATCGTCGCCCTTTGATACCGTTATCGAAAAACCGTCGTTCTCCGAAGAACGTCCGGATGACACCGTTCCCATTAACGCTGCCGGACCTGCCGAATTAAAATTTACGGAAGATGACCTCAATGCTGAAGATTCTGATGAGTCCGAACAGGAAACCCATCGGATCGACCGCCCGGACATTGGCACCGGTACCGGTACACTGAGCGAAAGCTTCTCCCTCAGCGAGGATGAAGACAGTATGCTGATGCCTTCCAGTTCTTCCGGGAACAAAACGCTGGTTGTCATCCTGGCGATCCTTGCCATTCTCCTGATGGCCGGCACGCTCTATTACTACATGTTCTGGTTGCCGCAACAGCAGCAGGCGGCGATACACGGACCTGCTGCTGCCGAGGGCGAAACAACTGGCGGTGCACTGCAGAATCAGCCGGACATTACCGACCAGATGGTTAAGCCCGGTGAAGACGGTACTTTGAGAACAGAGCAGGGGACCCCTGACCCAGAAACAGTCCAGCAGACTGAAAACACACAACCATCCGAACAGGCTGCCGACCAACCCCCCGCTGAAACAGTCCCTGAGACCGTTGCGGACCCGCAGGAGGACCAGCCCGCATCCAAGACGGCAACCCCTCCGGAAACCAGAGATGAACCTGCACAGGAGACAACCACACGGACACAGGCAAACGCCGCGAAGACGAAAGAAGCCCCAACACCTGTTGATGAGCCAACCGCAACTCCGGCTGTTTCCCAGCCGATTCAGGTTTCACCTCGCTATGCGCAGATTGTTGAGACCTCTCGCGCGGCATTTGAAACACTCCCGGGCGGTTACACCATTCAATTGGAAATTGCCTGTGAAGAAGAAAACCTGGATCTGGCATTGCGTCTGTTGCAACCGCACGGACAGGCATTTTTTGTTCCGTTCATGATTTCCGGACGAACCTGCTATATTGTCTGTTCTGGACTCTACAGCACCGAAGAGGACGCCCGCAATGGCATGGCAAACCTGCCCGAAGTCTTCTTTGAGGATAATGCGCCTTTTGTTGCACGGACTTCAGGGTTATTGAGACGATTCTGATGTAATGCACCACGATCATTCCGTATTTCGATACCGGCCGGGACAGGAGTCCCGGCCTTTTTCTATTCCTGTATCTTGTATGTGGTAACCGTGAAATGTCGTCCGTGTTCTCTGGAAGATTACGTTCGGATGGCCGTATATGACAGCAATCCAATGGTACTGAACAGCAGATTCACCATCCAGGCTGCCAGAAATGGCGGGAGAAAATGCACAGCCCCCATAGAGTGAAACAGGGCGGAAAGTGCATAATACGTGACCACAAGCAGTAATCCTGCCATGATCCCCAACCCCGGTCTTACCTGTCGGCCCGTTTTTCTGAACATGGCCGGCAACCCGATAAGCAGTACAATCAGCGGTGACAGAGCGGCGGCAAACCGTTGATAATATGCAGTGATATCGCCCCACGGCTTGATACCCTCCGCTTTCCGTTTCTGGATTCGCTTCAGCAGGTGATAAGACGTCACCTGCTCCACAGGTCGTGCATCGGCCCCGAGTACCTGCGCGGAAGAAACCAATGTCTCAATTTCTGGAAGATCCGGTCTATTGCTGACATCCGACATCTGCATCCAGCGTCCACCACCACCATCCGCCATATTGGGGTGCAAATAAATCCACTCAACACCGCTTCCGTTCTCATCCAGGTAGAAAGCAACCAGTGGGGCAGGGGCCTCACCATCGCCCTCCCGGTTCAATAATCGTGCAAACACCAGCCGTTCGTTCTCTACCGACATGGGAGATGCCATTGCAGCCTCGGACCTGGACGGCACTTTGCCCCGGAGCATTTTGATCTCATATCGGAGTGCGTTTGATTTCGCCGCTGCGTACGGACTTAAATAGGTGGTACAGAACATCAACACAAGCGAAGCACACACACTCAGCCAGAATATCGGTGTCAACACCTGGTAAATACTCAAACCTACCGATTTCATCGCAGTCAGCTCGTGACGCTGGGCCTGCATGGATACATAGAACAGTGCCGCTATAACAAAAGACAACGGGATTGCATACACCAGTGTAGCCGGCACAGAAAAGCCGACATACGGCAGTATAAGCGATGCAATCTCTTTATTTTCCAGTGCTTTTGGAAGATATTTTAAAGTCATTATCAAAATATACAGACCTTCAAGCGCAAGCAAAGCCATCAAGAACATCCGCAGAAACCCGGTAACCGTGTACCGCATCAAAACCTTGTTCTGGGCAGAAGAAGCCGTTCGAAATCGTTCAATATATCTTTTTTTCATATAATTAATAAACTTACCTGGAGCAGATGTTGATGCTTGCTTCTCCGTTTGCGATCCGCGGCCACATCGTTGAAGTTTTCGTAGACGTAAAAATACTATCAACAACAACACAATATAGATAAATGTGTACCAGAGTATCGCGTTGCTCTGATTTCTGACAAATGCACCCTCCATGAGCTCTGCCACGGTAATCACACCCAGACCCAGTGAAAAGCTGATCAGAAACGCACCTGAGAAGCCGGATCCCCGCTGCAGCTTAAAGCCCAGTACGAAAGCAATCAATGGCGACAAACCCACAAAAAGCACCAGCAGCATCCGCGACAGAAACAGAACCAGCGATCTTCGGTCACCGTCAAACATGGTACGCATCAACGCAGGGAAGGGCATCATCTCATGGAACTTCACTGTATAGATGTCATCTTCATCAATACCGAATTCCTCCAGTGGAATTGAAATTGTCTTTCTCTGATACGCCAGGCGTGATACCCGGTCCGCCCGACCGGAAACATGGTATTCCAGTCCGTTCATCAACTCCAGCAACACCCGCTCAGTTCCTGGCGAGGAATGTAGATCTTCTTTCTGATCAGCATTTTGCGACTTCGTGGGATGCGTTTCTGTTCGGATGACACCCGATTCTGCAGTAGTCCAGCTGACACGATCATTTACACGAGAATAGAGTGAAATTCGCTCCAGCTTACGCCCTCCGTCAATTTCCCGGTCGGCCTCAAACCGCATAAAATAGCCCGGTCCCACTTCAGCAAAGGCGCCGGGTTGCTGAGCAAAAATCGCAGCGTCCCGCACAATTTTGCCATAAATATCATCGCGCATACGTTTGGAGAACGGCACCACATGAAATTCAAGCAAAGCAAGGACAACCAGGGAAAGAACCCCCAGCAGCACGTATGGTCTGGCTTGCCTGAATATGGATGCCCCTGTTGCATTTACAACAACAAGCTCAGAATTACCGGCAAGCGAACCAGCCGTCAAAGTACTGGCAAAAAGTACCGCAAAAGGAAATGTGGTACCGATAATTTTCGGAAAGTAGGCAAGGGTAAATTGGATTGCCTGACGCGGGTCCGCATGCTGCTCCACAATGATTTCGGACAGAACAAACAGATTCTGGATCAGGAACATAATCGAATAGAGCGCAATACCGGCGAACAGGCCAATCAGCAGGTTTTTGAAAAGATAGCGATCATATATCTTCATAAGGACTAATTTTACCAGAAGGTTGCGTTATTGTAGCCGGGTTTGCCAAATTTTGATCAGTTTTAACCTCCGATAATATATATTATGTAAACTTCAATATTTCAGTATTCAAAATCGATTCTCCAGTATCCAAATTCCATCCCTATTGATGACGTACGGCATTTATTCGCGATTACCTGAACCTGCACCGTTCTTCCCTGTTTATCTCTCATTGTATTTTTTTCTCGACTCCGGTCCAATTCCTTCCGTTGCGATTTTGAAAATGCCTCTTTCAATCCGCTTTCTCTTTGCGCCGTCAATCGGATCGGTTACAATTACCGGGAAATCGTTTGTCTGCCGGGCACAACCGGTGACTCTTGGAAGAAGGAGGCTCATCACTATGGCCAATCGCGTATTCAATTTTTATGCTGGACCCGCCACCCTGCCCGCCTCTGTCATTGAAAAGGCATCCCAGGCGGCTGCTGAATTTCAGGGACTGGGACTATCCATCCTGGAAATCAGCCATCGTGCGAAAGAATTCGACCAGGTAATCAAGGATGCACAGAACGACCTGAAGGAACTGATGGGTCTTGGTGATGATTACCACGTTCTCTTCCTTCAGGGTGGCGCGAGCCTTCAATTCCACATGGTACCGCTCAACCTCCGTGTTGCCGGCAAACCCACGGACTACGTGAACACCGGCGCCTGGTCAAAGAAAGCCATCAAGGAAGCCAAGCTCCTGGGTGATACCCGCGTGGTAGCATCGTCCGATGATCAGAACTTTTCTTACATTCCAAAGGATATTCCCATTAATCCGGATGCCAGTTATTTGCATATCACATCCAACAACACCATTTTCGGTACCCAGTTCCACACCATCCCGGATACCGGTGATGTTCCGCTCATCGCTGATATGTCTTCGGACATGCTGTGCAAACAGATGGATTACAAGAAGTTTGCATTGATCTATGCCGGTGCCCAGAAAAACATGGGACCAGCAGGGACAACGATCGTGGTTATTCGCGATGACATGGTGAAACGCGCAGCCGAAAATACACCGACCATGCTGAAATATGCAACCCATGTGGACAAGGAATCCCTTTTCAACACGCCCCCTGCATTCTCCGTGTTTGTGGTGGGTCTGGTGCTCAAGTGGATCAAGGAACAGGGCGGCCTGGCTGCCGTTGAGGCGACCAACCGGAAGAAAGCCGGACTGCTGTATGGTGCCATGGAAGACATGAATGATTTCTACCGTCCGGCTGTAACGGACAAGGACTCCCAGTCATGGATGAATGTCACCTTCCGTCTGCCCAATGAAGACCTGGAAAAAGCTTTTGTACAGGAAGCACTTGCTGAGGGGATGTGCGGACTGAAAGGACACCGGTCTGTCGGCGGTATCCGCGCATCTATCTATAACGCCTTCCCGGTTGCGGGTGTGGAAAAGCTGGTTTCCTTTATGGAAGCGTTCAGAAAGAAAGCCTGATTACAGTTTTTCCAGCACGCAGATGAAATTAAATGCAGAGACGGGGCCGTCAGGCCCCGTTTTTCTTTGTCCGTTGATCCGCACAGCCCTGCCCCGCTGTTCTACCGTTGTCGTCGTTTTGTGTTATGGTCTCCCTTTTGTATACCGCCACTCTCCAGGATTCCGGAAAGAATGTCGGATTCCTCACAGGGAGCATGGCCATTTACAGCCGGATTACAATTCAGCAATTGATCGTGCATGTAAATCGGCCGGTCCTGTTTCAATGCAATGGTAATGGCATCCGAGGGCCTTGCGTCAATACGGAGCGTTCCGCCATCCGGCTGGCTGATCTCCAATGCTGCGTAATATGTACTGGCCAGCACCCGCTCAATGTAGGTGGCCTGCAATGCTGATCCGGAACAGCTCAACACCTCAACGACAAGATCGTGGGCCATCGGTCTCGGTGTGACCACGCCTTCCAGTTGATCCGCAATCATCGATGCTTCCACTGGCCCCACATTGATCAGACAAACTCTTGAGCCCTTGCTTTCCTGCAACAGCAACACCGATCCGTTTCCCAGTGGATGCTCCAGAATGTCTTTCAATTCAATTTCAACAAACACCATTTCCTCCAGGTTTGTCACATCCTATCCACAATATATTTCCACAGGTGGAATTGTCAAAAAGGATTGAACATGCATCGGTACAGATGAGGATCAAACCAGAACAGCCGCCAGGGAAGCCATGGTAACCTCCTCGATTTGAACGGTGACTGTTTCTCCCACCAGCGACGCACCACGGCCCGCGTTAAAGTGCACCACATGATTACCCTCGGTTCGTGCGGTCAATCGCGTGTGATCCCGTTTGCTTACGCTCTCCACCAGTACTCGGAATTCCTGCCCGATCATCTGCTGGTGTTTTTCCAGTTGTATTTGCTCCTGTTCACGCTGCAGGCGTTCGAGCCTCCCGGAAGCTACATGTTCGGGAACCGGTTCGTCCGTCAATCGCAATGCAGCCGTGCCGGGTCGCGGCGAATATTTGAAGGAAAACACATTGTCGTATCGCACATGGCGAATCACATCCATGGTTTGTTCAAAATCATCATCCGTCTCACCGGGGAAGCCCACAATGAAGTCGGAAGAGAGCACAATATTCGGAATTAAATCTCTGACCATACTGATTTTATCCAGGTATTCCTGGCGGGAATATTTGCGTCCCATACGCTTCAATACCGGATCCGCGCCCGATTGGATTGGCAAATGAAGAAAATTGCAGATATTATCCCGCTCCGCCATCAGGCTGGCCAATTCCCGGTCAAAATCCTTGGGATGGGAAGTCAAGAATCGAACCCGTTGGACACCGTCCAGATCACTGACTGCTGCAAGCACATCCACGAACCGGTAACGCCCGTGGCGATAGGAGTTTACGTTCTGTCCCAGCAGTTCAATTTCCACCATTCCCCGTTCTTCAACAGCCTGCCGGGCTTCGGTCAGGATATCGTCAAGCGAACGCGAAAATTCATGTCCCCGTGTGTAGGGGACAACGCAATAGGTGCAATAGTTGTCGCAGCCCTGCATGATCGCGATGAACGCCTTGGTCTCCCCTGCCCGATCGATTAACGCCGGCTTCATATCCATATTCTCGGGATGGTCACCGGTTTCCACGAATCGTTTTCCGGAAAGAACGGTTTCCAGTGCCTGCGGCAGCAGATGGGTGCTTCGCGTGCCCAGTACAAAACGGACATACGGTGCCCGCCGAATGACCATCCGGGCATCCTGTGAAGCGACACATCCACATACACCCAGTATTTTGTCATTCCCATACCGTTTTCGCAGCATGCCCAGCCGGGAGAACAGCTTATGCGCAGCTTTTTCGCGGACACTGCAGGTGTTCAGCACAATAATGTCCGCATCCCTGTCCTCGGATGTTTCCTGATAGCCCGCATGTTTCATCAGGCCGGACATTTTCTGACTGTCATACTCATTCATTTGACAGCCCCATGTTTCTATTTTGAATTTCAGCACGAATTTCGCTCCTTCAAAGGGATATGAGAAAGCAATGCGGCAACCGGCAGGTGCCTGTGCAGATCAGTCATCAGCCTCCAGCATGGTACGGTAGGCCGGAACCATCCGGAGATTTCCAGCTGAGACCAGCTCCCGCACTTCAGAAGCTGTCCCACATTTCAACGCCTGCTCTGCCAGCTCTCTGCAAGCTGGTACGGACAATTTTGAGACAATTTCCTTTATGAAGGGGATGGATGATGGTGTCATGCTGAAATTTCGCAGGCCCAATCCAATGAGCATTGCCGTATATTCCGGATTTCCGGCCATTTCACCGCACAGGGAGACTTCGACACCATGGGCAGCGCCATTCTCTATCACTTGCGCCAGCAATCGCAAAAGACCGGGATGCAATGGTTGGTACAAGTAGTTGACTTCATCGTTGTTCCGGTCAATGGCCAGGAAATACTGGATCAGGTCATTTGTACCAATGCTGAAAAAATCCACATGTTCCACCAGAAGATCAGATATCAGTGCTGCGGAAGGTACTTCCACCATGATCCCGACCGCCATGTT
>CAZDKZ010000003.1:5115-41513 GCA_964506215.1 uncultured Holophagae bacterium | reverse complement strand
TTCCAGTACCTCGTGAAAGAATTTTTCACCGCCCAGATCCAGCGTACGAATGGTAACGTCTCCCCGGGTATTCTCAGCCAGTTTCCGGTAAAACGCATAATGCTGGTCTTCGGTTGGCAGCATGGGTGCCACACTCAGGAAGATGAACTCTGAACGGTAGAGGCCGATACCATCCGCCAGAAAGCGCCGTGCGCGCTCAATCTCCGGTTCCAGTTCAATGTTGGCGCAGACATCAACGACGGCCCCATCAACTGTTGTCACTGCGTCCAGTCCGGTGGCCTCCAGGGCCTGCTGCTTGGCTTTCTTCCGTTCATGTTTCCGACGATAGCGGGCAATTTCTTCTTTCTCGGGCTGGAGAATAACCCTGCCTTCAATGCCATCCACAATAATGATGGCACCATCTGTAGCATGACTGGTTACGTTGTGAAGTCCAACAACTGCAGGTAACTCTAAGGCTTTGGCAATAATTGCGGTATGGGTGGTGCGCCCCCCCACGTCCGTCGCCATCCCCACAATGTGGTTATCCGTCAGCATCTTTACATCCGAAGGATGAATAATATGCGCCACCACCACGCTGGCTTCTTTCAAAGACACCTTTTCCCGGTCTTTGAGTTCATCTTCATGATGCATCAGGTTGTGAATCACACGGTTGGATATATCCTGGAGATCATCCCGTTTTTCACGGAGATAAGAATCTTCCAGCTCATTAAACTGGGCAATCAACTGTTTGGTGATACCCTGGAACACGGATTCCGCGTTGTGTTTGCGTTCAGCAATCACCTCGGTTGTCCGCTGAATCAGCATGGAATCTTCCAGCAACAGCAGGTGGGCATCAAAAATGGCCAGGTGCGTATCGGACAGACGATCCGCCATGGACGCTTTCAGTCCGCGGATCTGCTCCCGTGTGGCCTCCACGGCCTTGAGAAAGCGTTCCTGTTCGTGCTGAATCTCATGATCCAGTACGCAATAAAACGGAACAATGTCATGGGTCCGGTTGTTCAACAGGATGGTCCGGCCCACCCCCACATCCGGAAACACGCCGGTTCCCGCAAGTGTAAGTCCTGCTGTCATAGAGTTTATTCGTCCTCCTCAAAGCGGGCCTCAATGAGAGATTCGATGGCTGCGATTGCATCCGCCTCGTCATCACCCGTTACCCGGAACAGCAGTTCTGTCCCGACAGGTGCGGCAAGCAGAAGTACGTTGAGTATGCTCTTTCCATTGGCTTCCGTGTTGTCCTTGATGATCCTGATTTCCGACTGAAAAGACTCGCTCAGTTGAACCAGTTTTGCTGCAGCCCGGGCGTGCAATCCCAGTTTGTTTTGCAAGGTAAGTGTTTTCTCGATCATGCTCAGAACCTCTTCATCGGAAGTATATCACTGACTTTGTAAATGTTCTTCTGTCCCTGTGTCTTGATCCGCTCTGCAAATTCACCGAGGTCTGATGCCTGGTTCATTGTTGTTGCCGCCTTGATCAACATGGGAAGATTGACCCCGGTAACAATCTCAATCTGAAACCGCTTGGAAAGTGAAATCATGATATTGGTGGGTGTTCCGCCGAACATATCGGTCAATACCAGTACGCCGTTACCCTGGTCCAGTTTCTTCAGGACCTTCTCAATGTTGCGGGTAGCCACTGCCGGATCATCGTCCCACTGAATGGAGCAGAAATCGATTCCCGGCCGCTCTCCGATAATCCGGAAGCAGGTCTTCACAATCTGATCAGCGAGGTTGCCATGGGTCACGACCAGAATTCCTATCATGTTATCTCTCCCCTATTGTTCGGGTTCTTACCAGCATGCCTGCTGGACAGCACCAGCAACTGCTTTCGAGCAGAAACCTCAATCAGGTTTGCAATACTCCTTCCGGGTCCAACCGGAATTCGAACCAGCGGCACATGCACACCGAAATATTCGATGCTCAACTGTGTCTGTGCCAGACGGGTTCGATCTCCGATCCCTTCCCCCTGGGCGGCCGAATCAAACCGGTCCAGATCTCCAGGTGACAGACGTTCATAGCCATCCTGCTTCACGTCTTTTCGCCAGTCATCCCACTCCATCAGTTCGATCACCAGATCCAGGTCTTTTTCCTTCCGCAAAGCAGAAACGCCATAGAGCAGGTCAATGTCAATGATCCCGACGCCCCGAATCTCCATCCAATCCGCCGCAAATGCTTTGGCGGCTGTACAACTGATACGACCGTGACGGTTCTTGAACAACCGAACACTGTCATCCGCGATCAATCGATGACCCTTGGTGATCAGATCCAGACAACACTCACTCTTCCCGATCCCGCTGGCCCCGACAATCAGGATGCCCAGACCGAACACATCGACCATATTCCCGTGAACCACACGGTTGGATGCTGTCCTGATGTGGAACATTTCCAGCAGGTTGTCTATCAATATCCTAGCACTGACCCGGACCCGCATCAAGGGAATGGTCTGCGTCCGGCAGAACGACACCAGGTATTCCGGCAGATCCCCACCATCCGACATGATCAGGCAGGCGGCCTTGTTTTCGAAAACACCTTTAATGAACTGGCAGGCATCCCCATGGGCATCGGCAAGGACGTCCATGTCATGGGGCTTCATGATGACCACCGAACCCGGAAATGTATGATCAACACCGGCCTGGATCAAGTGCGCCATATGGAGAATCTGTGGCGGTGAAGCCAGCAGGATCGTGTCCATGCAGTCCGGCGAAGACAGAAACTCGAAGAACAGATCCGCGCCCTCCCCCTGCTGGATCGGTCCCAGAAGATCCGCCAACGACAAGTCAGATTTCATATTCGCATTCATTGAGAATGGCCTTTAATTTATCCGCATCCAGGAATGCATCAATTCGGGCTGACAATCCATGGCTGCTGATCAGCCGCGAAATGGCAGCGAGCGTACCCAGGTGAATGGTGGGCATATTTCTCCTGGTAATTACCGTAAAGAACAGCTTCACAGGGTTGCCGTCCTGTGAGTCAAACGGCACACCATCCGGTGAATATCCAACCAGCAGAATCAGGTTTTCCGAAATATCATCCGACTTGCAATGGGGAATTGCAATGTGCGGAATAATACCGGTACTGCCCAGTTTCTCTCTTTTTTCCAGCAACTTGAATAGGGATCCCGAGCATTCCTCGTGCTTCATCCAGCCCAGCTCACAAGCCTTTTCAGCCAGTTCACGCAATACCGCGGTTTTATCAGCCGATGCCAGCTGAAACACGGCACCGTCAACCATGTACTCCCGTAAGCGAATTCGTTGTTTGGACATACGCAGTGGATACGCTATCCCAGCGTTACGATACCAATGAGACCATCTTCACGGGCAAATACTACTGTAAGGTCTTTGGCCATTTCATGGTTCTGGAAAATTACGAACGGATTGGGGCCGGCTTCCAGTTCCATAATGGCTTCATCTACGGTCATGGGCTTGAAATTGGTCACGTTCATGGGTACAATCCGCGGCTCCTGGGATTCTTTCACAGGTCCCACCGATGCTGCAGGTGCATCTTTCCGCTTCCGCGTCATGCGGGTTTTCAGCTTTTTTGCCTGCTTCTCAATTTTGTCCAGGGCACCGTTAATGGACATGTACATGTCATCCGTCGTTTCCTTGGCGACCATCAGGTCCTGGCCCGCCTTGATCTTGATTTCGGCCATGTGACGATGTTTCTCAACGGAAAAGGTGACGGATACATCCACAATGTTGTCAACGAAGCGGGAGATCTTCTTGAGTTTATCCGTAGCATACTGTTTCAGCGAATCCGTAATGTCCGTGCCCCTGCCTGTGAATTCAATGTTCATGTCGCCTCCTGTATGTCCGTTTCCGTTCAGACGAGGATGCAATGTCCAGTTCCTCACGGTACTTGGCCACTGTACGCCTCGCAATGTTAATACCATGTGCTTTCAGAATGTTCACAATCCCCGAATCACTGTATGGTTTTGCGGAACTTTCACTGTCCACGATTTTGCGGATTTTCTCCTTCACCGCCAGCGAAGACACATCATCTCCGCTGGTGGATGCAATCCGTGCGTTGAAGAAGTAACGCAATTCAAACAGTCCACGCGGTGTGTGCATATACTTGTTCTTTACCACCCGCGCAACGGTGGATTCATGCATTTCAATCTCATCCGCGATGTCCTTCAACGTCAGCGGCTTCATTTTTTCGAGCCCCTGGTCCAGGAACTCCCGTTGTGTTGCGACAATGGCCCGGGCAACTTTCATGATGGTGCGTTGCCGGTTCTGAATACTCCGGATGATCCAGACAGCGGACTTCAGTCGTTCCTTGACGTAGGACGCCGTCGCGCGCTGTTCATCACTCAGACCACTTCTGGAACTACCCACCAGTGAAGCATATTTCCGGTTCACCCGCAAATGCGGCAAACCGTCATCATTCAACTGAATCTGGTAATCATCACCGACCTTGTACACATAAACGTCCGGAACGATATATACCGTTCTCTCGGTACTGTATTTTCTGCCGGGCTTGGGTTCCAGTTTGCGGACAAAATCCACGTACAATTCCAGTTCTTCTTCACTGAGCGCAAGTGCCCGCCGAATCTCATCATAGCGTTGGTCAGCCAGATCTTCCAGGTGCCGACTGATCATCCCTTCCAGGGTCTGGTCTTTTCCGAACCCCAGCATACGGGCCTGGATCAGCAGGCATTCCCGGATATCAAAAGCCCCCACCCCGGCCGGATCCAGATCCTGGATAACGCTTACAGCTTTCCGCACCTGGTCTTCCGTTGACTCCGTTTCATGGGCCAGCCAGAGATGTCGTTCGTGTCTGGGAACCGGGGTCTGAAAATAACCATCATCATCCAGATAGCGAAGCAGGTCCCGGGACAATTCCAACAGCGAACCCTCATTCAGATTCATCTGCAATTGCCAGTCCAGGTGATCAAACAGGGATTCCGGCCGCGTGATCATGTTTTCGTATGAAATATCATCAAAATCCCCCCTGTCCCGCATGCCGCGAGAGGATGGGATATACGCATCGTCAACCGAATCCCTGAAATAATCTTCCAGGTTCAACTCGGAATCATGCAGGTCTTCCTTCTGATCCCGCGTTTCCGGTTCCTGGCGTTCCGTCTCTGCCTGTTGCTCTTCGCTGTCAACTGCGCCCTCTTCCAGAAGCGGATTGGACATCAGTTCTTCACGTACTTCGGCCTGCAACTCCGGTACCGTCATCTGCAGCAACTTGATCGCCTGCTGGAGTGCCGGTGTAAGTGTAAGCTTCTGCGTAAGTTTTACATTCAGCTTCTGTTCCAGTAACGCCATCAGTGTAAACGAAACCCTTTCCCCAAATAGACTTCCTGTATTGCAGGGTCATTTGCGATTTCTTCCGGTACGCCATGTTTCAAAATTGTCCCTGATGACAATATAAAAGCGTGATCGGTGATTCGCAAGGTTTCCCGGATATTGTGGTCCGTAATAATCACACCGATCCCCCGTTCGCGAAGTCCGACGATGATGTCCTGCAATTCCTGGATGGTAATGGGATCAATACCGGCAAACGGTTCGTCCAGCAGCATGAACAGCGGATCGGCCGCCAACGCACGTGCAATTTCCACCCGTCGGCGTTCCCCTCCGGACAGTAGAATACCGGTTGTGTCTGCCACGTGGGTCAACCCGAAATCTTCCAGCAATGCATCCACACGCCGTTCAATTTCCTTGCGGGAGCGATGCCGCAGTTCCAGTACGGCCTGAATGTTCTGACGTGTGGACAGACCGCGGAAAATCGATGCTTCCTGTGGCAGATAGCCGATACCCGCCCGTGCACGCTGGTACATGGGAACGGTTGTCAAATTCTGATTGTCCAGTGTCACCGTACCACCATCCGGTTGAATGATTCCGGCAATCATATAGAAAGTCGTACTCTTACCGGCACCATTGGGGCCCAGCAGACCCACAATCTGACCGGTTTGAATTTCCAGTGTCACCTGGTTGACGGCAACCTTCTGGCCATACCGTTTCGTGAGACTTTCCGCTTTCAGTACATGTTTCATAAGTGCAACTTTATTTTCACCGTTTCGCGGTCTTCCAACACGGAGATTTTACCAGTCTCCGGGTCATAAGTCAATTTGCCGCCCCGAATCCAATCGCCTGTATTTTCTTTTAATTCCACATCTCCAAACAACCAGATCGGGCGGTTTTTCATGGAAAGCAGCGCAAGGCGGCTGTGCCCTTCCTGTATCCGTGTTGTGTGAACCGTGGCAGGCATGATGGACAACTGCGTACGGTTTACGTATGCCCTGGGGCCATTCAACCGGGTAGACCCGTCCGTAAGAATGACGTTGTCTGTCAGCATCATCTTTTCCAGGTCCCCGATGGCCTTATCCGCCATCAGTTCAACTACCGTGGAAGAGGGTCTGTACATCTGAAATCGGACATCCCCATCCAGGCGAACCCTGTCCTGTTCAAACGAACCTTCCAATGCCTGCAGCAACGTGTCCCAACTTTCATCATAAGCCGTCAACGTCTGAAACGCCCAGCTGTTTCCTGTCTGCACAGCATTTTCCGCCAACACCTGCTTGCCCCGGTAGCTGCCGGAAACCGGTCCTGCAATGGCCAGGTTACCGGCCGGATCCCCTGTCATCCGACTGCCGGTAATCCGCTGCTTCTGCAACGGCTCGCGCACCACCGGGTTTCCAATTTCATAGGCCCGGGTACCCAGGTCCGCGTGAAAGGTTGATCCGGAAACCAATCGGCCGTTAAGGTTTCCCCGTGGATTTGCTGCGGCCAGTTCTCCCGCTTCCAGGTTCATCCGGCCTCTTCCCAGCGCAAGGGCGTTATCCTTCGCAATTCGGATCGATGCCCATGGAAATGACAATGCGTTGAAGTCCCCTGAAAGACAGGGAAACAATGTCTGAAAGCCCGGGCGAGACATGAATACGGGATCGGTACTTTCAAACGCAACGGCTTCGGCGCCCGGCCTGAGAACCAGATTTATCCCGGCAATCCGATGGCCGGCTGTGTACAGCCGGCACTTCCCCGACGTTCGCAGTTGTTTTCCAGGGCCGATCACAGCGGCGTCTGATTCCCCTGTATGCGTTGTGCCCCCTGAGCGGATAGCAAAGCTCACCTGTTCCAGCATATTCACCTGTTCGGTTTCAAAACTGGCCAATGCCCGCACAGAACTGGCTGTAAGGCCTGCTTCCGGTGAATTCAGTTCCGCTGCCTGCTGAAAACGCACCCAACGGTTTTCCAGATCCACCTGGAACCGGACCCCGGAAAGGGACATGTCATTCAGTGTCACGGTTGCAGAGCCCGGCCCGGTCAATTCTCCTTCCACATACGAAACCGGCGCATCCATTCTCAACTGGATTCCGTTTGCGAGACCGGTACGAACTTCGTCCTGAAACGTGATGGATTGACCGTCCAGTACGGCCCTGGCAGAAAGAACGAAAATATCTTCTTCCAGCAGATCCAACCTTGCCTGTCGGATCTCTGTCTTCTCATCATACTGAACAGCTTCCTCGAAAGAGAGTTTTGCGTATGGTTTGCCGTTCCTGTACAGCACCTGTTCTCCACCGGCAACCGCCAGGGCTGCATCATCAGCCGGTGGCTCAACAAATTCCGGATCCGGAAGTCCGGTTCCGGAAACAGCTTGATTTTCCCGGGGCACAATCATGTAGTAGAGGAGAATACCCAGGAGCACCAGGAGGATCGCTGTCAGGCCCAGGCGAATACCCGTAAGACGGTTCATCTGACCCTGAGGTCCACCAGGTTCAACTGAAAGTACACGCGCCTGTTCCACCGGACTTTTTCCAGTCCAAACACAATATCAGCCGAGTCGAATTTCTGAATTCTGTCCAGGCAATAGGCCTTGTTGTATCCAATAACTTCAAACCGGTTTAATCCGTCACTCACTTCAAACTTCACGTGTCGGTTGTTGATCAACTCCGGTTCCGTTTCAATAATTACATCCCGGGTCAGGAACACCGGCTGCGGATTACCAATACCGAATGGTTCTATCTGTTTCAGTTTTCTGTAGAAATCCTCATCAATCATATCAAACTGGACTTCACAATCAATGTGCACACGGGGTTTGAACAGGTTGTCATCAAAATTCTCCCGCAGATACTGGTCCAGACCTTCCCGCAGACTGGCAAGATTTTCGCGTTTCAGTGAAATGCCGGCAGCCTGCTGATGCCCGCCATAGCTTTCCAGAATATCCTTGAACTGGTCCAACGCGTCGATGATGTTGATACCTTCAATGGAACGGATGGATCCGAATGCCATACCATCCTCAATGCTCACGATGCCCACCGGACGATAATATTTTTTCTGCACCTTGGATGCGACAATGCCGATCACACCCTTGTGCCAGTCCTCACCCGAAAGCAACAGGAAACGCCGCCGCTCCACGTCTTCCATTTCGACCTGGTGCAACACCATGGTTTCCAGCGTCTTCTCCAGGCGTTGCCGCTCCGAGTTCTTCCGGTTCATATAAGTGGCATATTCGCGCGCCTCATCTTCCGTGTTGCTGATAAACATCTCAATCGCATTGGTTGCATCACCCAGACGTCCCAATGCATTGATTCTGGGTGCAATCTTGTAACTGATATCCACAGAGGCCATTGCATCCTTATCAATGTTGCAGCATTCGATCATGGCTTCCAGTCCCGTGGTATTGGTTTTCTTAATTGCTTTCAGTCCTTCCTTTACCATGATTCTGTTTTCACCCAGCAACGGAACAAGGTCTGCCACTGTACCAATCGAGACAATCTTGAGAATGAACTCCAATGGCGCATCCACTTCAAAATGCACGGCCAGCGCTTGTACAAGCTTAAAAACAACTCCGACTCCGGCCAGTGGTTCATCTTCAAACCCGCTGCCCTTCACCTTGGGATTCAGAATTGCTGAAACCGATCCCGGCAATTCGGCATCCGGTTCATGATGATCCGTGACAATGACGTCAATACCCATCTTTTTCAACTCGCGGATTTCTTCAACGGCCTTGATACCGCAGTCAACCGTGATCAGCAGTTTGAACGGGTTTTCCTCCGCCTCTTTCTTCAGCTTGGAAACTTTCAGTCCATACCCGTCCTGAAAGCGATTGGGCACGGTGTAAGAAACACGGGCGCCCACATCTTCCAGAAACTTCTTGAGTATGACGATAGCCGTGATGCCGTCTACATCATAGTCACCGTATATCAGGATGCGTTCATTCTGATCCACCGCGCGCTTGATCCGGACAACAGCTTCCGACATCCCGTTCATCTCAAATGGATCACGGAGGTCTTCTGCTGTACCTTCAAAAAATTTGCGGATTTTTTCCGGTGTGGAAATTCCACGAATTGTCAGAAGCTGGGCGATCAACGGCTCCAGCTGACATTCTTTTGTTAGCTTCTCGGCAGTATCTCTATTATATTCTTTTTGTACCCACTCATACTTCATCTGCGTGTTCAATAAAATTCCCCATCGATCTGAACTTGTCATACCGGCTCTTCGTGAGCGCTGATGCATCCATTTTCATCATTTCCTTCAAGGTCTTTTCCAGGGCATCCGATGTATTTCGGATTGCCAGCTCCGGGTCTGCATGGGCGCCACCTATCGGTTCTGGAACGATACCATCTACTATCCCGAATTTCTGCAGATGGGTTGCCGTAAATTTCAGCGCCCGTGCTGCTTCGGATGCCTTGGCCGCATCCTTCCAGAGAATGGAAGCACAGCCTTCCGGGGAAATAACGGAATAAATCGCATATTGCAACATCAATACCTTATTGGCCACCGCAATACCCAGGGCACCACCACTGCCGCCCTCACCAATCACGACCGTTACAACCGGCACACGGAGTGTGGACATTCCCTTCAGGTTCCTTGCAATGGCTTCTGCCTGACCCCGTTCTTCGGCATCAATACCCGGATATGCGCCCGGGGTATCCACCAGCGTGATAATGGGCCGGTTGAATTTTTCGGCCAGTTTCATCAGGCGCATCGCTTTTCGATACCCTTCCGGTCTGGACATGCCGAAATTCCGGTGGATTTTCTCCTTGGTATCCCTGCCCTTCTGATGACCGATGACACACACCGGCAGGCCGTTGAAACGACCGAATCCGCCGACAATCGCCGTGTCATCCGCAAAACACCGGTCACCATGCAACTCCATGAAATCATCGATCATGGCGCTGATGTAATCCTCTGTGTACGGCCGGTTTGGATGACGGGCAACCTGCGTGATTTCCCATTCATCCAACTTGGCATAAACCCGTGAACGGATATCGTTAATTTTGACTTGCAGTTTGTTTGCTTCTTCAATGCGATCAAAGGCAATCGCTGTTTCCAACTTATTGTATAAGGACGTCAAATCCTTTTCGAACGGCAGAAAGAACATGCTCATGAGTTATCCCTCTCGCGCCTATGATAAAGGGAATTCTGACAGATCGACGCGATTCTGTCAACTGCACCGGTTATCGGCTACGAAGCTTCAGATATGCGGTTTTGAATTGGATATTCTTCTCCATCTGGCTTGTCGAAACCCCATTCCGATTGGCACGCTGAATCGTCCGTTGTGCTTCCTCATAAGCCTGCATTTTTACCAGGGTGATGACCAGCCAGGCGTATGCATGCTCGTCCCGGGGGTTCAGCTCAGTGCTTTTCCAGAAATGAACAGCTGCTTTCCGGTTCTGATTGCTGCCCAACGCTGTCCGACCCAGGTTCAATTCCCGTTTAGCCGCCGACATTCTCCGCTGGAGCGGCATCCGTTCCATCTGTTTACGGAACTCTTCCATCTGGGCCTTCACCGGTGCCAACACGCCATCCACGGCCAGCACCTGTTTTGTTTCTCCAGTCTTTTTGTACACTGTCGTCTCAGTGTCTGGTGTTTCGCCAACATCCGGCTGACGAATCTCCGTTTTCTTTTCGGGTGGCGAACTTACGCGTTTCTGCTTCTCCGCCGCGCTGGTTGACTGAACCGGTTCTTTTGACTTGATTTTTGCCTCGTCTGTCAATGAAGTCGTCTTCTCTACAGTTGCATCCGGCAGTCCCGGTTCCTGAATCTGTTTGTCCAATTCAGCAGTTGCCTGTTCATCCAGTTGCTGTTCATCCTGTGCCGGTTCCATGACCTGGTCATCCGCCGCCACAACGGCTGCCTCTCCTGCTTCCGGGTCCGCGGTTACGGCAGCCTGTTTCTGTGCATCACCGGATTCCGTTGCCTGGGACGGCGCCGTCACAGACCGGGCCGTATCGGTGTTTTCATTGATTACTGGTTTTCGCAGGAACTTCCACCACACAACGCCGCCTCCTGCAACCACACACAGCGCTATCAGAGCAAACAGTGCGATCGTCAGACCGCCAAGTCCTTTGGCCCGTTCTGACGGTTGAGGTTCAGCAGGAGCCGGTGCAGGCGGTAGCGGTGGAATTTCTGCAACCGTATCATGTGCCGGTGCAGCCGGTCCCGGCTCAGGCGTCATCAGGATTGTCGGTTCGGTGTCTTCCCCCTTCAGGGCTCTCGCTTCCTGACGGAGTGCCTCAGCCACAGAACGACAGGAGGGGAACCGGTTGTCCGGTTGCGGTGCCATCATCTTCTGCACAATCCGGGTAAGTACCGGTGGAACGCCATCCACTTCAATGGCTTCCGCCTTGAAGGATATAATCTGGTACACCACGTTGGTAATATTCTCGCCGCCAAAGGGTTTCTTTCCGCTCAACAATTGATAAAACACCACACCGGCCGAAAACTGGTCACTCCTGGGATCCAGCGGTTTTCCCTGGACCTGTTCCGGGGACATGTAGGAGAGTGTACCCACAACCAGCCCGGTACGGGTAAAATCAGCATCCTGCTGCTTGGCAATACCGAAATCCATGATCTTGACAGAATGATCCGGCATGATGCGAATATTTGCCGGCTTGATGTCACGGTGAATGATGCCCTTGCTGTGCGCGAATGCCAGTGCATCACATAGCTGGGCCATGACTTCCAGCTTCTGCTCCAACGAAAGCGCCTTGTCGCGAATCAGCGCCGCCAGGTCCTGCCCCTCCACATATTCCATCACAATATAGGGTGTTTCGTTTTCGATACCCATTTCATAGATGGTGACAATGTTTGAATGCTGAAGTGCCCCCGCAGACCGGGCCTCCCGCAGAAACCGTTCCTGCTGTTCCTTGTCCTGGAACGCTTCACGGTTCATGGTCTTGATGGCCACATCACGCTGAATTACCGGATCATGCGCCATGTACACAATGCCCATGGCACCGCGACCCAGCTCATGACGGATCTCATATTTTCCGAGTTTCTTCAGTTCCATGTTGACCCGTCAATTCACGAACCGGACCTGGATTTCACCAATAACCAGTTCATCCCCATTCTGCAGGAGATGCTCGATCACCTTCCGGCCATTGACATGGATGCCCGTCGGTGTGTTGTAGTCAAAAATCGTGAAACCGTCCGGGCCGAATGTCACCTGGGCATGTTGGGGCGAAATACTCACATGTTCAATCACAACATCACTGCCAGGATCCGACCCGATATTCGTTACGCCCATTTTCAACCGGAACTCGGTACCCTTCAGGTCGCCACTGAGAATGTGAATCGTGGGATGCTTGAACAGTACGGTGCTGCCCCCCTCTTCAACCGCCTCCATGTCCAGAACCGTTTTGTCCACTTCAGCCGGACCGGTAGCCGCTTCCATGTCACTCACGGTGTCATCATGCTCATCGTCAAGCGCAACGGGGTCCGGTGTCTCATCGTCTGTTGGATCAATATTGGTAACATCCGGAATGTCGGGCAGATCGGGGATATCCGTCAGCTTCGACGGATTGGATCCCATCTCGGGCACAGCATCATCGGTGAATTCCGCCGAAAGCGCTTCATCCACATTCCCCAGCACTTCCTTGAGTTTGTTCAGGCTCTCAAACTTGTCCTCATTGGCAGTTTCCAGCTCTTCAATCATTTTTTCGGCTTTTTTGCCGGTGAATTCACCCAATTCGCATCGGACGGATATTTCTTCCTTTTCGACCATGAATTCCTTCAACGCTTCCTCAATCTCACCGATATCTTTCAAAAGCTCAGATTTCCGGATTTTCAACTGGTCATAAAGGGGATAGAGTTCGGTATTAAGCTTGTCCAGCTGCTTCCGATAGTCACCCTGGATGTTCTGATAAACGGTATCGGAAATTACTCCGGCTTTCTCCTTCAACTTCTCCATCCGGTCCAGAAAGACACCCTGTTCTTTCTGGAGCTTTCCCACTCGCGTCAACAGATCCTGAATGGCATCAAAATCCATCATATCCTCCTGTTTCACTTATAAAAATCTGTTGTGTATATTGTAGCCCGATGAACCAGAATGTCCAAGTATTTCAGTGAATGCAAGATGTTTTACGATGATTCCGCGGATCCGGTCACGCCGTGATGGCAAGGCTGAACAGAAACCTGTTCCCGCTGGTCTCATGGAAACGCATCATCGGGAATCGGATTACACGTGTCTTTGTAACAAGTCAAACCGGATTCTCCAGGGATTGTGGTGGGCTTGATTTCAGATTGAAGCATAAAAAAATGGCTGGGATACAGGGACTCGAACCCCGATAACCAGATCCAGAGCCTGGCGTCTTGCCATTAGACGATATCCCAACCGACCTTGGGCATTATAGTGAACGATTAACCGGAAATCAACCCCGTGGAAGAAAAAAAAATCTGCAGGAGAAAAATGAACTGAACTGGTTCGTTTTCCTGTGGGTTGCAGCATCCGGAAAACCAGGCACAACGCCACATCTATGATACAATATCCGCCGACTTGAGAAACAGACAGGAGTAGCCCAATGGCCAAGCCCAACGTTCACAACAGCGAATCAAATGAACCCGTCCGTTCACGGGATTTCATCCGAACCATCATTGACGAAGATCTGAAAACAGGAAAGTTTGAGGGCCGTGTTCATACCCGATTCCCACCTGAACCCAATGGTTATCTGCATATCGGCCACGCCAAGTCCATCTGCCTGAACTATGGTATCGCCGATGAGTATCCGGGCGGCATCTATAACCTTCGGTTTGACGATACCAACCCCACCAAGGAAGAAGACGAGTATGTAAATGCCATCATTGAAGATGTCAAATGGCTCGGATTCGACTGGGAAGACAGACTTTTCTTTGCCTCGGATTATTTTCAGAAGATGTATGACCTGGCGGTTGAGCTGATTCGTAAAGGCAAAGCATTTGTCTGCGACCTGACCCCCGAACAGGTCCGTGAACATCGGGGGACCCTGACCGAACCCGGTAAGAACAGCCCGTACCGGGACCGGTCCACTGAGGAGAACCTGGACCTGTTCACCCGGATGCGCAATGGTGAGTTTGCAGACGGCAGTCGGACCCTGCGGGCAAAAATCGACATGGGGCATCCCAATCTCAACATGCGGGACCCGGTCATGTATCGAATTGTCCATGCCCGCCATCACCGTACCGGAGATGACTGGTGCATTTATCCCATGTATGACTGGGCACACGGCCTGGAAGACTCTTTTGAGAACATCACCCACTCCATCTGCACGTTGGAGTTTGAAGATCACCGGCCGCTCTATGACTGGTATCTCAGTGAACTGGGCGTCTATCATCCCCAACAGATTGAGTTTGCCCGACTCAACATGACCCACACCCTGATGAGTAAGCGGAAATTGCTCCAACTGGTACAGGAAGGGGTAGTCTCCGGATGGGACGATCCCCGGATGCCAACCATTTCCGGACTGCGCCGCAGGGGATACACGCCCGAATCCATTCGCGAGTTCTGTGACCGGATCGGCGTTTCAAAAAAAGAATCCACCGTGGACGTGGCGTTGCTGGAGCATTGCCTGCGCGAAGACCTGAACAAGCGCGCCTTACGCGTCATGGCCGTGCTGGACCCGGTAAAACTGGTGATCACCAACTATCCGGAAGACCAGGTTGAAATGATGGATGCCGAGAACAACCCTGAGGACGCGGACGCCGGCAGCCGCCAGATTCCGTTCAGCAGAGAATTGTACATTGAGCGGTCTGATTTCATGGAAGATGCACCGAAGAAATACTTCCGCCTTTCCCCGGGACGGGAAGTGCGGCTGAAGCATGGCTACTATGTAACGTGCACCGATGTGATCAAGGACGATTCCGGACATATTGTTGAACTCCATGCCACCTTTGACCCGGACAGCCGAGGCGGTTGGACGGACGATGGACGCAAGGTCCGGGGAACCCTCCACTGGGTTTCTGTTGCCCATGCAATCAAGACAGAAGTCCGCATGTATGATCATCTGTTCGCCTCCGAAGATCCATCTGACGTCCCGGATGGCGGGGATTTTCATCAGAATCTCAACCCGGATTCCCTGCAGATTGTTCAGGCGGTTCTGGAACCTTCACTGGCCAACGCAATACCCGGTCAACCATACCAGTTTCTCCGGACCGGATATTTCTGCGTGGACAGCCGGGACAGTAATAATGGCAAGCCTGTTTTTAACCGTTCGGTTTCCCTGAAAGACAAATGGAGCCGGATCCAGAAACAGACGGGCTGATACCGGCACGTACTTCACGGGGAGGGAACACCTCCCCTTTTCTTTTCAGCAGAACGAACCGTTCTGATTCCACTGATTTCATACCGCAGCGGTATTCAAAACCGAACCCATGCGCTATCTCCTTTCGGGAATGTGTATAATACCCGCAACAAGAGGAGGTTTGAACTGATGATTTACGGCATTTCCACTCACATCGTCGCGCGGGAAACACTGCTGGAAGAACACCTGGATATGATCACCGATGCCGGGTTTGACACGGTTGAACTTTTCGCCAACCGACACCAGATTGATTTCGATAATCCATCACAATTGCGATCCATTGCCCGGGGAATTGACCGTAACCGTCTCTACGTAAACTCTGTTCATGCGCCCTTCTACGGATCATTGGAAGAGATTCAGAAAGGTATTCACCTGGACATTGCCAGCGCGGACCCGGCACTTCGTGAACGGAGTGTTAACGAAATCGCGGCAAGCTTCGTGCTGGGAACCCTGTTTGAGGTCGATTATTATGTCCTGCACACGCCGGACCGGCCGGACACAGATGCACTGATGAAGAGCCTGGATGAACTGCTGACCCTGTCCCATGAACTGCCGTTCAAACTCTGTTTTGAGAATATTCCCGGGGAACAGACCGATCTGAACCATATCATGGAACTGGTGGAAACCAACATGCTCCCCATCGGTGTTTGTTTTGACACCGGACACAGCAACCTGGCCGGTGATGCGGGAGCCGACATCCGTAAGCATGGTGTGCACTTCTATACAACCCACATTCATGACAATGACGGTCAGGCCGATGCGCACCTGATGCCGTTCACGGGTACCATTGACTGGATGGACGCGATGCGCGCATTCCGGGAAGTTGACTACAAATGGGGATTCATACTGGAAGTCCGTCGACCCCAGGACAGTCCACTTTCAGCATTTTTGACAAAATGCCGGCAATTGATTGACCGGTTCCAGGAAATGGAAAAGGGACTCCGTTGAAGATCATCGTTGCGGAGAGTGCCGGATTCTGCTGGGGTGTTCGGCGGGCCATGGATCGTACGCTGACGCTGGCGGAGACCGAAACCGGCAACGTTGCTACACTTGGACCACTGATTCACAACACCCAGGTGGTCGATTTTCTGAAAGAGCGCGGCATACAGGCCATTTCCAACCCGTCAGAATTGCGAAACGGCACGGTCATCATAAGGGCCCATGGCACCACCCCGGAAACCCTCCAGCTCCTGCGGGACCATGGATTGCACATCTGCAACGCCACCTGCCCCAAAGTCGGAAAAGTCCAGGGAATTGTCCAGGGTGCTTTAAAAAGGGGAACCGCCATATTCATTGCCGGAGACATGGACCATGCAGAAGTCATCAGCCTCCAGGGGTATGCCGGGGGTACCGCTGTGCTGCTTCAGAAGCCGGAGCAGGTTCATCAGTTGTCCCCGGTCGGTAAAGCCATCCTGGTTGCACAAACCACGTTCAACCGGGAGACCTATGAAAGGATTGCGGAACACCTGGAACAGAAATGTGACCAGTTGACCGTACATCATACCATCTGCGAATCAACCAACCGGCGGCAGACGGAAGTCAGGGAACTGGCTTCCCGGGCGGATGCCATGATCATCGTGGGTGGCCGTCACAGTGCCAACACCTGCCGCCTGGTTGAAATCGCTTCCGAACTGTGTCCCGCCGTATACCATGTGGAAACCGAAAGCGAACTGGGTAGAATCGATTTTACCGACGTGGAGACTGTCGCAGTCTCTGCAGGCGCATCCTCTCCCAACTGGCTGATTAACAGTATTGTCCAGACCATTCGCTTCTATGGCTCCCGGGACAGTTTGTCGTTCCGAACACTGGGCTGGTTGTTCCATGCCCATCTGTATCGGGCGGCAGCCGCTTTTCTGTTGAGCACGGCCATGCAACTGCTGTTCATGGACACATGGAAACCGGCCCTCTCACTGATTGCCGCACTGTACATTTTTTCCATCACCAACCTGAACCGGCTGATCGAACTGGACGGGATCCGCTATGTGGACCCGGTCCGGTTTCATTTCATCCGCGAACACCGCCGGGGGATATTGGCGGCAGCACTGATTTCCCTGCTTCTCCAGATTCCCCTGGCCTGTCAACAGGGAACCGGGGCCTGCATCCTGCTCATGGCGGCCTGCGGCCTGGGGCTTCTGTACCGGATTCACCTGCCCTTCTCCGGGAAATCCCTGCGCATTTTTGATATCCCGGGCTCAAAGAACACGCTCCATGCCCTGGCCTGGGCACTGGTTATCGGTGTTCTGCCGCAGCTGGACACGGTGCCCGGATTTATCGGAACCGCGATGGCACCGCCAATGACCGCATTCATGGTGGTGTTCACCGGAAGCATTCTATTTGACATACGTGACATCCAGGGAGACCGGTTTCACGGCAAGGAAACACTGCCCATCCTCATCGGCAGGACACGCACTGCAAAACTGACAACACTGATCCTGATCTTATTCATGGCAGTACTTACTGGCTTTGCCATGACAGAAGGCAACCTGCTTCACGGGTTGAACGCGATCGGTGTTCCCGTATACGGTTTCATGCTCCTGCGTTATTTTGCCGGCAACCGAAAACTTGCCGTGTCCATCTGGTTTGAACTGGCTGCAGACGGTATGGCGTTGATTCCCCTGGTTCCGGCACTGCTCTCTATTGCATTCCGCTGACAAAAAAACGGACGGCCGAAGCCGTCCGCCTGTACAATTTCGTCAATGATCCAATCAGGATTCTTCTGATTCCGGCTCCGCCGTTTCCGGTGCTTCTTCAGCAGCTTTTGCGCCAAAAATAATCTGGTACATCTGTTCCAGGTCCGCCAGCGCTGCCGTGTCGTTCTTCTTCAACAGGCTGGTGTTCAGGTTTTCAAATACCGGTGCCAATTCGTCCAGCTTCTTGCAACCCCCGTCAACGAGCATTGCCTGGAACCGTTCCGCTGCTTCCCGGGCCGTACCGAAATTGTTCCGGACAATCTCAATGCGGACACTTTCCAGTTCCAGCTGGGCGTTCAGAACCCGGTTCTGCATGGTCAGATCTTCCACCTGCTGTTTTGTATCTTCCAGCTGCTGCGTCATGGTCGTTTCCTTTGCAGCAAACTCGGTCCGTACGTTCCGCAACGTAACCAGGTGGGCGATCAGCAGCACCACCAGAATGATGACAAACAGAATACCGATAGTTTTCGTTGATCCTCTCTGCATGTTCGTTCTCCTCTCAAAAGTTTGGTACCAATAAACCATAAATCCCGGCCGCCAGATCAGGATTCAACCGAAATTGTTCTGCACACAGTATCAAATGAATTACAGAATACTTTTACGACGTTCGGATCGAATTGTCTACCGGAATATGCTTTCACTTCCGCCAGGGCTTCTGCAAATGTACGACCTTCCCGGTATGGACGGGAAGTGGTCATGGCGTCGAACGCATCTGCTACCGCGATAATACGCGCGCCCAGTGGAATTTTCTCACCGGATAGTCCGTCCGGATACCCGCTTCCATCAAACCATTCATGATGATGACGGACTACCGGACTCAAATTCAATCCGTACATCTGGCGGACAATTTCTCCCCCGATTTCCGGATGCCGGTTCATAATAAGCTGCTCTTCTTCTGTCAGTTTTCCGGGCTTATTCAATATCTGCTCCGGAACGCCGATTTTTCCAATATCATGCAGAATGCACGCCACGCTGAATTCAAACTCCTGCTGACTCTCCATCCCCATTTCACCGGCCAGCAACATACTGATCTGTTCCACCCGTTCGCAGTGACCTTTGGTATATGAGTCTTTGGCTTCAATGGTATGCGCATGTGTCCGTACCGATGAAATGAACATGCGGCGCATTTCCTCCGCATGCCGACGGACAATTTCATCGTTGTAGATCAGGACTTCCAGTTCGGATACCAGCAGGTTGAACAGGTTTTCCTCCAGTACAATGCTCTCCGCACTGGAGCCCAGGTACAGCAGTCCGAATATCTTCTCCCTACGCAATATCACGGCACGCTGGGACCGGTCTTCATCAAACAGGCGAACCTTGCCGTGAACCCGTCCATTTGCCTGCAGGGTGATATCTTCCAACGGTATGCGGTAGGCTGCAGGCATGTGCGGAAACATCAGGGCGGCTTCCGGAACAAAACTGTCCGTCTCTTCATCGAACGGCAGGTATGCAAAACGCTCCACCCCCAACACCCGTTCGCAGAATTGCCGGACGAGTTGGATTTTGCCTTCCAGGTCCAGGATTTCCCGGGTCTCCCGTGCCAGGTTCTGCAGGTTCATCAGATCACGGTTGATCTGCTGCAACTCCTCTGTCCGCACGGCAACTTCGCTTTCCAAGGTACGCCGATACCGGTCCTTCTCCAACAGAAAATTGTGCTTTTCCAATGCCCGGCCGATCACCAGGTAAATGGTGTCGAGTTTGAACGGTTTGGATATGAAATCGTAAGCGCCCACCCGCAGTGACTCTACGGCGGCCTTGGTATCCGGAAAGCCGGTGACAATAACGGGAACCGTGAACGGATGGCGGGTCAGACTCTGCCGAATCAACTCAATGCCGGTCATCTCCGGCATGTTGATATCTGCAATCAGAACGGCATAGGTATCTCCCGATTCCTGAGCATCCAGTTTTTCCAATGCTTCAATTCCGTTGAAAGCAACATCAACATCAAATCCCCGGGCTTCCAGAACTTCCTGCAGAATCTCGCAGAACTCCGGCTCATCATCTGCAACCAGGAGCCGTTTGTTACCTGTCAATTCAAGCGATTCCATGTCTCCGATCAATTCTCCTGCTCCAACTTCTCCAGTTCACGCAACTGTTGAACAAAAGGCACCAGTGAACGATGATCATTTGCATGCAATGCGACAAACTGAACTGCCACCTCATCGTCAGGCACCGCCGCGGACGCTGCCCGGACGACCTCACCAAGTGCAACGAATTGACATGATTCAGGTTGCGATACCGAATCAAACACGCCCAGCTTTTGCCCCCACCCGGGGATTTCCGTTTCAATTTTCAACAGGGTGCCTACCGGATAGGCTTCCGATGCGCGGAACCGCAAACCGCCACCGCCCACATCCAAACATACTGAAATTTCTTTTTTCGTCTGGGGGGTTGTGTACGTAACGACCTGAGCCCGAAGTATCGCTGCTTTATTGATTCGCGGGAATCTTCTCCGGTCTTCAGATGGCCCCATTCCTGTCTCCGTACCTTGTTAACTGAAAATAGAGTAACAAAGACCCGCTGTTCCGTCAATCTGAACACACAGCCGTCCTTGATCCAACTAATCCTTGCACTGCCACCTGACGGCGTTATAATACGGGCCGGAAGTGAGGCGCCATGAACAGAATTTTCCAGAAACTACGAATGGGACGAACGGCAAAAATGATGCTGATTGCGGCAATTGTCGGGTTGCTTGCCGCGTTGGGCAATGTCATCTTTGTCCGGATCACCGATGCCAGTAACGAGTTCTTCATGGTGTTTATCGCCCGTGACCTGCTCGCCATCGGAGAAGCCGGATGGCACCGCTTTCTGCTTCCGATCATCCCTGTCCTTGGCGCGCTCCTGCTTGTCCCGCTGTCCCTGGGCATGCCCGGCCTTGTCAATGGATACGGGTTCCCCAAGTTCCTGGCAGAAGTCCATCTCAACCGGGCACAGATCAATCCCTTCCGATTGATCGCGAATACACTGGGGGCCGCCATTACCATCGGGTCCGGGGGATCGGCTGGAAGGGAGGGCCCCATCGCGCAGATCGGCGGAACCTTGGGATCCATCGTCTCCCGACTATTCCGGCTGTCTCTCAAGCGTACCCAGGTACTTGTGGGATGCGGAGTTGCAGGCGCAATTTCCGCGACCTTCAACGCACCCATCGCGGGTGTGCTGTTTGCGGAGGAAATTGTGTTCCTGGGACAGTTGAAATTGAACACGTTCAGCCTGTTTGTCATATCCTCCGTTACCGCGTCGGCCGTATCTCATCAGGTTCTGGGACATGCGTCGATTTTCAGTGCACCCGACTATCAGCTGGGTTCCCCCCTTGAACTGCCCCTGTACGGCCTGCTGGGTATCGTCATTGGACTTGCAGCGGCGGCCTACAAGAAAGTCTACTATGCGTCACTGGAGCGATTCAGCCGTCTTCCCCTCCACCCACAGCTGAAACCGGTTCTCGGCGCCCTGGCAGTTGGCTGTATTGGTCTGGGATTCCGGGATGTGCTGGGAGACGGCTACCACGTGATCCACGGTTTGATCAACAATAGCTACGTGGAAACGGGTATTTTCCTGCTGCTGGCATTGACTGTTCTGAAGATGCTTGCCACTTCACTGACGCTGGGTTCCGGTGGTGCCGGTGGACTGTTCGCCCCTTCCCTGTTTATCGGTGCAGCGCTGGGAGCAGCCTGCGGTCAGGTATTCAGCCTTCTGTTTCCGGAACTGCAGATTCATCCGGGAGCCTTCGCCGTTGTCGGCATGGGGGCACTCCTGTCTGCGGCCACCCACGCCCCGCTGACCTCGGTTTTCCTGCTCCTGGAAATTACATCCGGATACTCGGTTACCATACCCATTCTCCTGGCCGCCATCATCGGGACCACGGTTTCCGAGAAGCTGTTCCACGATTCCATTGATACCCATTATTTCTCACTGAACAACATCCCCATTGAACAGGCACGGGAACTGGCCGCTCTGGAGCCCTATTCCGTGGGCATGATCATGTCCCCGCCTGTGGCGCCCGTGAGGGAGTCGGACACGGTTCCTGCGTTCATTGACCAGATGGCGGACCGCAACATGAACCATGTTCCGGTATGCGACGACACCGATGTTGTCACCGGCATCGTATCCCTGACAGATGTCCGTTCATTCATGTTTCAGGACCAGATGTGGCGACTGCTGGTGGTATCAGACGTGATGCGGGACGACGTGATCCATCTGCACGAAACCGACTCCATCCAGGAAGCACTGATCCGGTTTGAAGAGCATGAACTAGAAGACCTGCCCGTTCTTGATCGTCAGAATCACCTGAAGGGTATGCTCAACCGGGGGGACCTGATGACGTTCATCCGGAAACGGACCATCCTGGACCAGTCCTACGAGTCACCCATCTCCGAATTATAGTTTCGATCGGGAAAGAGGACGCGTTCAAATATTTCATTTGACAACAGCATCCCCTTCCGTGTCAGCCGGAATTCCGTTCCAGCACCTGCCAGCAGATCCGGAAATCGACGGGACAGGGCCTTCAATTCCCCGCTCATGACCCGGCGAAACGCCCCTGGTATTTGTTGTAGATCAATCCCCGTCCGCAATCGTAGCGCAAGCATGATTTCCTCCCGGATCCGTGATTCCGGGTCGACTCTGTTCTCTGTCAATTGGAAGGATCCGTCCATAAAATCCGTGAGATCGGCTTCCTCCGCCAGGCGGGAACCGTCAAGGTAGGAATGGGCCGATGGACCCAGTCCCAGATAGGGGTCCCCGTGCCAGTAATGAACGTTATGACGCGAATGGAATCCCGGCCTGCTGAAGTTTGAGATTTCATACTGGATGAGTCCATGGTTCTCCAGGTAATCACATACGGTGAGATATTGTGCTGCGCCGCTGTCTTCATCCATCTGCATTTCCCGGACATGATCGCCTTCCAGGATGTAAACCGACACATGCTGCACCTGCTCAAGCAGATCCGGGGAAATCGAACCTGCCGGATCTGCAGCCATACCCGCAATACCGATCATGAAGTCCACCGAGACATTGTCGAACAGCTCGGTGGCGATCAACACCGTCCGTTCAGCTGTTTCAGCCGAATGTACCCTGCCCAGCCGGTTCAATACAGCCGGATCCATGGACTGAATGCCGATACTGACTCGATTGACACCGGCCTGTTTCAGGCCCGCCAGGTATTCACGGTCCACGGTTTCCGGATTCATCTCTACGGTGATTTCCGGATCCCCGTGCATGGGCATTCTTTTCTGCAGAAATTCAAGCACCTGCTTAAAGAAAACCGGTGGCATGCAACTGGGTGTTCCGCCGCCAAAATACACCGTGTCAAACACCAGATGCCGGCTGATGTGAGGGGTAAGCTGCTCCAGGTGTACTTCCAGCGCCGCCGCGTATTCACCGGCTCCGGGAACAGCATCCGTGGTGGAATAAAATGTGCAGTATCTGCAGCGATGCAAACAGAACGGCACGTGGATATAGATACCGCAGGTCATTGTTCCATGCGAGATCTGGTAGATTGGACAGCCTGCCATACCTGGACATGAATCCACCACGGTTTCAGGCTTGCCGGTTCCTTGACCATGCGCGCCATGGCCATGGTATCCGCCAGTTCCGGCTCCGGATACCCCGCCCGGCGCAGTTCTCCGGTCAGGGCCACATCAAATGCATGAAGTCGGCCCTGAATGTCTGGCGCAATCCAGAATGTCTGGCAAATAAGACAAACCATCACTCCCGTCAGCGCGAAGGACAGACGCGACATCCAATTGCGAAAGAAAAACAGGCCGATCACGATCACCAGGAGACTCCCGCCAAGACCATAGATCCAGGGATCATCATACACATACGCCAACTGGGCTTTTCGGATACCGCGAAAATCCCGCACGGACAGAAACTCACGGATCTCCGCCGCCAGAAAGACGATGTGTGGATCGTCCGGCAATCGCTCCGCAATCCGCTTGTAGCGATCCGGTACCTTGCTCATGGAATCAACCAGGTAAACCCTCCCGTGCTCATCCGTAAACCGTATGGTCTGAGTCCACGCAGGCAGGCACAGTATCGCCACCAGGCAGAAACACGCAATTCGACTCATGCATTCTCCTTACCGGGGCTTCGCGTTGCGCCGATCCGGAAACGCGCAACCTCGTTGGACAACGCTCCCGCATGCTCCGCCAATTCCTCTACACCATGCCGCAACCGCTGTGATTTTTCCGTTGACTGGTCACTGTTTGCCTGCAGTTCTTTCAGCATGGCAACCATTTCATCCATTGTTTCCTTGAGCTTCTCAGCCGCTTCGCGGGTTGTCAGGGAGAGGTCCTTGATCGTTTCGGATGATGCCGCAATATGATTGGCCCCGGTCGTCTGCTCCTGCGCGGCAATCATCACCTGTTCGGCCAGTGATTTCATTTCAGCCGATGTCTCCAGCATCATTCGATTCTCCGTTTCATGCTGCTGCAACGCATGATGTACATGCCGAACCTGCATACCGGACTCCCGGAGGCCCAGAAGGGATTCTCCAAGCGTCGACATATGTTCTCCCGCACGAACCTTGAGAGACTGCAGGCGTTCGGTACGGGCTTCCCCTGCTTCCGACAGTCTGGCAAGTTGACTGCCTGTTCTAGCGGCTGCTTTCTGAATTGCGCGAATTCGGCTGGAAGCATTTGCGGACAACTGGTCCAGTTGATCCAGGTGACGGTGTACATCATTGATAATCGATCCGAACAGCTGCTCCTGCTCTTCCGTTTCCCGTGTCAATTCCCGTATATTGTCCGATATAATTCCGAATCCGCCGGCATCTCCCCCACTCTGTGACGCAACGATGGCGGCATTCAAACCAAGAATCTCCGCCTGGTCGGAGAAGCGCTGGATAAAGTTCATTACGGTTTCCATGGATTGTAAATGGGAACGCAGCGCCGAACCGGTCTCTTGATATTCCCCGACGATGGACGCCATGACTTCAATCTCCCTTTGGGTAGCGGAGAGTCCATCTTTGTCCGCATCATCAAATTTCCCGCTTCTGTCGGCCGTTTGTTTCCCCATATGTTCCAGTTCCTGCTCCAGTTCGCCCATGAATGTCGCTGTATTCTCCAGCGCAGCCAATTGACTGGTGCCGTAAGCGGTCACCGATTCAATGGTTCGACTGATATCCGAAATAGCGGAACCGGACTCATGGACCCATCCGGAAACCCGCTCGGCCAACGCAACCAGGTTATGCATGGAGTTTTTCACCTGGTTGACTGCCGTTGCAAACTCAACCACAGTTGATGAAGTGGATTCAGCCGAAGCCGAAAGATCTGTAATGGACTGTTTTACCCGGTCCGCAAAGCTCTCAATAAAAGCCAGCGCGTCCCCTGCATTCTGCATCATCCGGCCCTGCTCTACCGACAACCGTTGCAGATATTGGCTGGCATCATCCGTTACCCGTACCATTTCACTGAGACTGGCGCTGGTATCCCGAATTTCGCCGAGCACCCGGGTTGTGTTGGCCTTGATCACCAGCAATTGGCGGTACATGCGCCAGAATTCATCCCGGGCATAGAATCCGTCTCCCTGCATCAAGTCACCATCTGCAATGGCGCTGGCGATTCTCTCCAGCCGCCCCACAGTACCCCGAAAGTCCTGCCCGAGCTGGAGCAGAACGATCAACCCGACGGAGGCCATGATAAATGCAAACAGCGCGAGTCCCCGTTTGATCAGAAGCGTGGCCACCTGCTGTCCCGGCCCCGGATGTGCCGCCTGCAACACACCGATTCCGGATACTTCCCTGTTCAGGATAACGGTATCTCTTTCCTTTTCTATTTGACGGGAAATTCCATTGCCCAGAAGCGTCCCATCTGAAAGCTTCAGAGAAATCTGAACATCTTTCAGTGGACTGTTCCCCAGAATCAGGCGTTCCATCTCATTCGGATCTCCCGTGCGTTCCCGCTGTTGCCGGGTAAGTGCATCAGCAAGTCGTTCCAAGTGCTGATGCATCACGTCACGCATCTGCAACCGGTTCAGCTCGGTAAAAGAGGTAACAGATGTCTGAATGACCAGGTACATACCCATGAGCAACATGTATGAAACCGCCACAAGCGCCTTGGTAATTGTCGAGAATCGAAACAGGTTCAAGGTGGACTGGATGGTTTCCGGAATCTCACTCATATATAACCGGATCCGGGCGAGGAGTAACCGCTTGATCACAACCACATTTACCAGCCATACCAGCGGGCCCATCAGAAAAATAGTGGTGCCGGCAAACAGGACCAGGTATAACGGTAACTTCAACCAGTACCAGGAAAACCACCAGGTGAACAGGCTGCCCCAGAACCAGAGCACCGGTACCGAAAACCCGATTCGCACCGGTATACGCAACAACAACTGCAGACTCGCCAGCCGATGCCGGAGATCCTGCTCACGGAATTCATCCACGGGAATGATGGCTTTTCGCAGAAGCAGAAAACTACGGATAAGATGGAGGACATACAACGGCATCAATGCGCACAGGCCTGCCAGGAAAAATGCAGGCACATCTTCCAGCCGAATCACCTGAACAAATGCCAGGAAAAGTCCGGCAGCCAGTCCCGAGACCGTGTGTACAAGGAACTCGTTCCAGGACACTCGCCAGTATAACTTCAAGAAATCGGTAGAGATTTGTCCGCGAATCATGGTGTTATCCTACCAGATTACGGAAGGTGATGTAAATATTGTAATCTTCTTCTCCCCGTACTGACGGGTTCGCTGTATTTTCAGGAATACACCATCAGAAAGATCCAGTTCCCGGGGATGCTCCATCACAAGGATCAGCTTGTTCTCCCCGGTGCGGGTGTCCAGCTCTTTGAACAGCCGCTGATACAGCCGATGGTTGGCATATGGTGGGTCTACATACACAATTGTCAGCTGGTCCGGTGAAAATGGAACAGACCCCAGGCTGGCCTCCGCATTTCCGGTCTTGAATGACACCCGATCCCGGTAACCGGTTCGGTCCAGGTTCCGATTCACAGTTTCCCGGGCACGGGATGACGGATCCACCAGCACCGCCCGTTCCGCACCCCGGCTCAATGCTTCGAAACTCATGATACCCGTCCCGCAACACAAGTCTGCAAACACACAGCCTTGAATCCGGTCATACAAGATGTTAAACACCGCCTGTCTCACCTTTTCAGACGTTGGACGAATCTCGTCGCCCCGGGGGGAGATCAGTTTCAATCCGCGTTTTTCACCACCGGTTATCCGCATCACACTCCTCACAAAAAACGGGCCCCGAAGGACCCGTTCTCAACCTCTGTTCGTTTACCAGCGAATCAGGGCGCTGCCCCAGGTAAATCCAGCACCAAACGATGCGATTACCAGCAGATCTCCTTTCTTCAACCTGCCTTCCCGAACCGCTTCGTCCATGCAGCTGGGAATGGTAGCCGCCGTGGTATTGCCATACTTGTGAATGTTGATCATAACCTTTTCTTTTGGCAGCTTCATCCGTCTTGCAACCGCTTCGATGATGCGGATATTTGCTTGATGGGGAATGAAAAGATCCACGTCTTCCAGAGAATAACCGTTCTTTTCCACCACATCAACGGCAACGTCTGCCATACGGGTTACCGCATGCTTGAACACCTCGCGGCCTTCCTGGTGAACCGTGTGCATGTTCTGCTCAACAGTCTCCCTCGAAGTGGGATTCAGAGAACCCCCGCCCTTCATGTGCAGATGCGGTGCGCCACTGCCATCCACCTGCATCATGGTGTCCAGCATGCCCTGCCCCGGTTCACCGGGTTCCAGCAGAACAGCACCGGCCCCGTCACCGAAGAGTACACAGGTATTCCGGTCATTCATATCCATGAAGCTGGTACAGACGTCCGCGCCCACGACCAGGACCCTGTCAAACCGGCCACTTTCGACCATCATGGCTCCTGTCGTAAATGAATATACAAAACCGGAACAACCGGCGGACAGGTCAAAGCCATACGCCCGGCTGGCACCCAGCTTGTCCTGCAACAGGCAGGCGGAAGCCGGATACATCATATCCGGTGTCACGGTTCCGAAAACAATGGCGTCTATTTCGTCAGCGGTAATTCCCCTGCGTTCCAGCACCTGCCGGGCCGCTTCCAATGCCAGATCGGAAGATGCGACACCCTTTTCAACAAAACGACGCTCCTTGATGCCCGTACGTGTGGTAATCCACTCATCATTGGTATCCAGATACTGCTCAAAATGTGCATTGGTGATCACTTTCGGTGGGAAATAGCTTCCGGTTGCCGTAATCACAGCGGAACGTTTCGTCATCTTCTCCTCCACGTCCTTGGTTCTCTTATTTTTATATTTTGGATTCCACAAAAGTGTTCCAGCCGAAGCAGGAAGGACACTTCCACAGGAATTCAGATGATTTGTACCGGCACTCAACGCACATGAACGGTGCGTTGAATACCATGGTCTGATCAGACACACGCGCATATTCCCGCAGCAGTTCTTCCTTCTGCGGAACTCTCAACAGGAACTTCCATATTTCCTGGTGAATCAACAACACATGGGAAGCGGATCGGACAGCATCCATGAAGGCGTCAAAGGCCGCCCGCACCTCACCCTTCTCCGTAAGGAATCGGGCCAGGTGAAGACGTGTACGCCAGTCGTCCGGTGTTTTCTGCAACATGGAACCGCACATCTCCTCAAAGTCGCCCGGTTCCAGCTCCAGGTACATGGGCAATCCCAGGAATGCCTTCTCCGGTACGGTATGAAAAAGCTTCTGCAAAAAGCTCAGGGCTTTCTTTTCATTGTTCCGGTCAATATGGAGACGGGCCAGATTGAGATAGGCAGGATATGTCTTGCTGTTCAGCTGTAATGCCTTGGCAAACAACCGTTCCGCCTCGGCCACGTTTTCTTCCCGAACCTGCGCCTCTCCCAGTTCGTTGTAAATGAACGCCACCTCCATCCGGTAACGATCTTCATCAACCAGGCCGGCATTGGAGAGTACATCCATCAGGCTCAGGAGTTTTTCATAATCCCCCACCTGCTTGCACAGGTGTACATAGCGCTGGAGGGTCGCCTGGTTGGTCGGATTCAGGTTAAACGCGTCACTGTAGGTGCGCAACGCCCGATCCAGCATACCGGACATGCGGAAGTCCTCAGCCAGAGAAGCCAGCGCCCAGCCCTTGAACTTGTCCGGAAGATTCGGACGGTGCAGCACAGACTTATGTACCTTGATCGCTTCCGAAATAAAACCCTTTTCCCGAAGTACGTTACCGAAAATCACATAGATTTCTTTTTTCTCGGAATCGTCTTCCATAATCTGGGCCAGGGTTTTCTCAATACCATCCCAATAGCCGGACTGCATGCCGTCGATCACGGACACAGACGCCCGGTAAAACGCATCCTTGTTACCTTTTCCGGTTCCGTCATCCGCGCTTTGAAACAGCAACCAGAAGACGACCAGCGTCAGAATGACAACGAGGGCAATTAATGCGAACAACATGGTTCACCGCTCCCCGGCTTCCGCCTCACCTTCTCCGTTGAGGAATTCCTTCACCGCCACATTTCGGTGAGAGTCAATTTCTTTTCGAAGGGCTGCCATTTCCTGTTCGCTCTTCTTCAATTTCCGTTTGTACTGGAACAGTTCCATCAGCATCAGGAACACACCCACCAGGAAACCAACCGTGAGCGAGAAGAAAACAACGGCAAACAACGGCACACCGCGAAACACGTCGTCCGTACCATAGAAGTACCAGAAATCAACACTTTGCGACACATTCAGTGTGAATATGACAAAGAGGAAAATGAAAAGAACAACCCAGAAAGCCATTTTAAGATAGCTCATTGACGCCTCCCAGCACTGCAAGTACCGTATCCATCCGATCTTGCGCCTGGATAATGAGTTCAACAATATCCCGGAAAGCCCCATTGCCCCCGGCAAAAGTTGAGACATAGTCTACCGCATTTTGGACCACTTGGGGAGCATCGGCCACTGTAGCCGAAAATCCTGCCGCTCGCAGGAGTGGCAGATCCAGCAGATCATCTCCAATCATGGCAATCTCATCCATCTTCAAACCCAGTTGCCCGGTCAGTCGCTGTGCCACAGCCAGCTTGTCTTCAGATCCGTCCCAGCACCGCTCGATACCCAGTTCCCGACAGCGTGCCTGCAGTACCGCCGAGGATTTGGCCGAGATCACGGCAATGTGAAGACCGGCCGCTTCGGCCATCCGGACCGCCATACCGTCCCGCACATGAAATGCCTTCATATGACCTTCCATGCCCGGCATATAGTACAGTTTGCCATCTGTCCACACACCGTCCACGTCAGTAATCAACAACCGGATATTCTTCGCTTTTCTCAGAACAGTTTTGTCTTCCATAGGTCATGCAGGTGGATGACACCTTCCACACGGTCTGTATCATCCGTTACCACCAGCGTGGTGATTTTATGGGTTTCCATCAATTGAAGGGCTTCCACGCCCAGCCTGTCCGGACCGATGGTTTTGGGCCCGACCGTCATACAGTCTGCGGATAACCGGCGCAACGCGTCCGGACCATGTTTCTCCAGCAGACGCCGCACATCACCATCTGAAATGACACCCACCAGCCGCTTGTCCGTATCTGTTACCACTGCAACGCCCAGTCGCTTGCTGGACATGATGTACAACACATCCTGCAGCTTCATTTCCTGGTCAATCAGGGGAATCTCGTCTCCGGTATGCATCAGTGCTGAAACCGTCAGAAGCCGTTTACCCAGCTTGCCACCAGGATGCCGGGCCGCAAAATCCTCGGGAGAAAAATCCTTGAGTGCCAGTAACACCATGGCAATGGCATCCCCCATCACCAGGGTAGCCGTAGTGGAGGATGTGGGTGCCAGACCCAACGGACAGGCTTCCTTGGTAACCTTCAATTCCAGTGTCACATCCGCATATCGTCCCAGGGTGGATTCCCGGTTGGCCGTCATGGCGATGATGGGAACACCAATCCGTTTGATGAATTCCAGCAGGTTGACAATCTCTTCTGTTTCACCGGAATTGGATACCGCGATCACCGCATCCCCTTCCACGATCATGCCCAGATCCCCGTGAATCGCTTCGGCCGGGTGAACAAACATGGCCGGGGTGCCCGTGGAGGCCATGGTGGCCGCAATCTTCCGGCAGATCAGGCCCGATTTACCCATGCCGGTAATCACAACGCGACCGGTAACGGACTTCAGGATTTCAATTGACCGGACAAAATGCGCATCCAGTGCGTCCAGCTGGTCCCGGACCACCGATGCTTCCAGTTCAATCACGTTACGGGCAATATCAATCACCATTGGTTGATGCCCTCCAGACATGCAGCAGTTTCCGGAGCAGGTTGGACAGTTTGTCCAACGGCAACTGATTGGTACCGTCCGACCACGCCTGTTCCGGATGCTCATGCACTTCGAAAAAGAAACCCGGTAAGCCCAGACCCGCACCGGCCATTGCCAGGGCCGGTATAAACTCCCGTTGGCCACCGGTCACTGACCCCTGACCACCGGGAAGTTGCACGGAATGGGTCACGTCAAACATCACGGGATACCCCGTCTCCGCCATTACCGGGAATGCCTTGAAATCCACGATCAGGTTCTGATAACCGAAGGAGGACCCGCGTTCCGTCAGGATGATCTTCCGGTTCCCGGTGGACTCCAGTTTGTTCACCACATTCTTCATGTCCCAGGGTGACAGGAACTGGCCCTTCTTCACATTGACGATTCTGCCGGTCTCGCCAGCGGCCACCAGCATATCGGTCTGGCGGCACAGGAAAGCCGGGATCTGCAGAATGTCCGCCACTTCCGCCACCACCTCAGCCTGGTTGGGCAGATGAAAGTCCGTCAGAATGGGAACACCGACTTCCTCTTTCACCCTTCTGAGAATATCCAGTCCCCTGCCCAGTCCCGGTCCCCGATGACTGTCAATGGCAGACCGGTTTGCCTTGTCAAAAGATGCCTTGAACACGAATGGAATGCCCAGCACTTCAGTCATGGACTTCAACCGGGAGGCAATGGTAAAGCACATTTCTTCCGATTCAATCACGCAGGGACCCGACACCAGGAAAAAACTGGATTCAGCGGATGTCAGGCTGCTGTAAAGTTTTTGAGCTTCTTCCTGGATATTCATCGCTTCTTCCTGCCATGCAGATGGGAATGTTTGACAAATTCCACGAACAATGGTTGTGGTTTCAACGGTTTTGACTTGAATTCCGGATGGAACTGGCACGCCAGGAACCAGGGATGGTTGTCCAACTCCACAATTTCAACAAACTTGCCGTCCGGGGAAATACCCGTGAATTTCAGTCCCTTTTCTTCCAGTGCCGGACGGTATTTCATGTTGAATTCATACCGGTGTCGATGGCGTTCGTCGATCTTCAGTGTCCCGTAGGCCTTATAGGCAAACGAGGATTTTGTCTGAATGTCACAGGGATAGGCTCCCAGGCGCATATTGCCGCCCATTTCTTCCACGTCCACCAGTTCCCGGAGCTTGTAAATGATCCGGTGAGGGGCCGTTTCGTCAAATTCCGTTGAGTTTGCGTCTACCAATCCGGCTACGTTCCGGGCAAACTCCACGCAGCTGATCTGCATGCCCAGGCAGATACCGAAGAACGGAATCTTCCGTTTCCGGGCATATTCCACTGCCTGAACCATCCCTTCCACGCCCCGTGAACCGAAACCACCGGGGATCAGGACGCCATCCACCTTGTCCAGCAATGTCAGGCTGGCCTCGTCCTTCTCAAACATGGCCGAATCTACCCATTCCAGCTTCACCTTGACGTTATTGGCAAAACCGGCGTGGGCCAACGCTTCGTTCAACGACTTGTAAGAATCCTGGTAGTCCACGTATTTGCCGACAATGCCGATAATCACTTCTTCCGTGGATTTCTCAATGGTATTTTTCAGGTCTTTCCATTTCTTCAGCCCCTTTTTCCCCTTTTTCAGGTTCAGATGCTCGCAGATGGCATCGTCCAGGCCCTGCTCCTCGAACATGATGGGACAGAAATAAATATTTTTCACATCCCGGGCCACGAATACGCTGTCCCGGCGTACGTTACAGAACAGGGCAATCTTGTCCTTGATCCCATCCGGCAGTTCCTGCTCCGCCCGGCAGAGAATGACGTCCGGCTGAATCCCGATCTCCCGCAACTGCTTCACGCTGTGCTGGGTGGGTTTGCTCTTCAGTTCCCCGGCCGCCTTGATGTAAGGCACATAAGTCAGGTGTACATACATGACCTCGTCCCGGGGGTGTTCCATACCGAACTGACGGATGGCTTCCAGGAACGGCAGGGATTCAATATCCCCAACGGTTCCGCCGATTTCCACCAGTACCACATCCACATCATCCGCGATCCGTGTGATGCAATGCTTGATCTCATCCGTTACATGGGGAATCACCTGTACGGTTTTACCCAGGTAATCGCCCCGTCGTTCCTTGGTTAACACCGAGTTGTAGATTTTGCCGGCCGTCTGGTTATGCCAGGCCGTGGAATGGGAATTGGTGAACCGTTCATAATGACCCAGATCAAGATCGGTTTCGGTTCCATCATCCACAACGTAAACTTCACCATGCTGGAAGGGACTCATGGTGCCGGGGTCCACATTGAGATACGGATCAAATTTCTGCAGGGTAACCGTATAGCCCCGGTCCTCCAGCAGCGCGCCGATGGAAGCCGAGGCAATCCCTTTCCCCAGTGATGACAGCACCCCTCCTGTCACAAAAATGTACTTGGTCATGATCAATCTCCCAGATATTGTTTCAATTTCATATAGTCATCGTGGGTATCAATCCCCACACCCTTGTAACTGCTTTCCACAACCCGGATCCGTGCCCCATGCTCCAGTGCGCGCAACTGTTCCAATCCTTCCATCATCTCCAGGCTTCCTGGCGCCATACGGCTGAACTGCAACAGGAAAGCGCGCCGGTAGGCATAGAGTCCCACGTGACGACGCCAGTTGCCCAGCATCTCCGGCTTCACGGTAAACCGCTCCGGCATGCCCGGTGATTTGAAATAGGGAATCGGGCATCGGGAAAAATAGATCGCATTGCCCATCCGGTCGGTAACAACTTTTACCACGTTTGGATTAAACAATTCTTCAGTTTCTGTGATCGGGGTGCAGATGGTGGACATCTGTACCGCCTCATCCTCACTGAACGGCGGAAGAATGGACTCAATGACCGCGGGCGTGATCAGGGGCTCGTCTCCCTGCACATTCACAACCACGTCGGCATCCATTTTTCGTACAACTTCCGCAATCCGGTCCGTACCCGTCTGGTGCTCTTTTCCCGTCATCACAACCTTCCCGCCAAACGACAGGACATGGTCATAAATCCGCTGGTCATCGGTTGCAACAATCACGTCGTCCAGCAATTCAGCATCACTGGCACGTTCATAGACCATCTGGACAATGGTACTGCCCTGAATTTTCAACAGAGGTTTACCGGGGAGCCGCGTGGACTCATAGCGAGCGGGTATAACGGCGATCACCTTCATGTGTTCCGAGTTTACTCCATGTGCCATTCCCTTGCAACATCAAACGGTCTGAAAACCCATCCGATTGCTTGCAACTACGCATGGCTGACGCCATAATAATAGCTGGAGAACATACCATGCATCTGTTTGATCTGAAAACGTTCGGAAAACTGGAAACTGCCGAGTTCCTGGAACGACCCAACCGGTTCGTGGGCCACGTCCGCATCAATGGAAGGACCACCCGTTGCCATGTTGCCGATACTGGACGCCTGAAAGAGATTCTCCACGGCGGCAGACAGGTGCTTCTGGCAAAGAATCCACCCCATTTCAAGACCGAATACCGTCTTCTGGCTGCGCGGATGGAAGAATGGGTGCTGATCAACACCGGTATCCACAGCCGGATCGTCCGGAACGCGATCAACGGCGGGATCCTGGGATTCAATCCGGATGACGTCCGACCGGAGGTCTCCGTGGACGGGGGTCGGCTGGACTTCCTGGTCAACAACAGGCTCTACATCGAGGTGAAAGGGACCAACCTGCTGGACGGGACCACCTGTCGTTTTCCGGACGCACCCTCAATCCGCGCCCGCCGCCACCTGGAGGAGCTGATCCGCTTGAAACAGGCAGGATTTGATGCCATGATCTATATCCTGGGACTGCGAAACGGGCAATTCTTCGCACCCAACAGCGCTTTGGACCCCGAATTTGGCCAGGCCTTCCGCAATGCCCTGGCCGCCGGCGTCCGATATTTCGGCCGGAAAATAAAGCTGGAAATGCCGGCAGGTGTTGTCACAGACGCGGGCAACCTGCCCCTCTCCCCAGGACTGCGAAATGGATAGCCATATCGCCGCATTCCTGGATTATCTCCGGGAACAGAAGAATTATTCCCCCAACACCATCCGCAGCTACCGGGTGGATCTGCGCCAGTTCAGTGAATTCCTGGAACTCTTTGAGTTGGACTTCACACGGGTGGACCGTGCAGATGTCCGCATGTACCTGGGCGAATTGAAACGGAAACAGAGCCGCAAGACCACGCTGGCACGAAAACTGGCCTGTCTCAAGTCCTTTTACAGATATCTGAAACGTCAGCATGTGATTGAAAAGAACCCTGCATCACTGGTGTCTGCCCCGAGACTGGACAAGGCATTACCCAAATTCCTGACCCGCGAAGAAGTGAACCGATTGTTCGCGGTCATCAACGTGGATGATTTTTATGGTATCCGGAACCGGACCATCGTCGAATTGTTCTATGCAACCGGCATGCGGATCGCGGAACTGGTCAGTCTGTCCATGAAACAGGTGGACCTGGAGAACCAGCTGCTCCGCGTCATCGGCAAAGGCAACAAGGAACGGATTGTCCCGTTCGGCGGACCGGCGTTGAAATGGTTGAAGCGATATCTGCCCGAGCGCCGGGAACTGCTGAAGGAAAAGGACAACCTGACGGAAGCGGCACTGTTGCTCAACAAGCATGGGACAGCCATTTCCGACCGCAGCGTCCGGTCCATCGTGGACCGGTTCCTGTTCCGGGCCGCGGACCGGACCGGTCTGTCCCCGCACGCATTGCGACATACCTTTGCCACTCACATGCTGGACAACGGCGCCGATCTCCGTGCCATCCAGGAATTGCTGGGGCATGCGTCCCTGTCTACAACCGAACGCTACACCCATATTACCCATGACCGCCTCATGAGCATCTATCGGAAGGCCCATCCCCGGGAAAACGGAGATTCCGACAAGGACAGCCCCGACTTGAAAACGGATTAACCCCGACCCGTATTTCGCTGAACACGAAAAAAGCCCGGAACCTT
>CAZDKZ010000003.1:0-5015 GCA_964506215.1 uncultured Holophagae bacterium | reverse complement strand
GTCAACGACTCCGCCAGTCGCTGGTCCGCCGGCAGCGAACCCAGCCTGCTGTTGATATCTTCGTCCTTCTCTGCGGACAACAGTTCTTCCACATAATCAAGTACAAATTCCGGAAAGATACCATCGCCGGTATACAGGATTTTCTCCTCATCCAGGAAACGGGCGGATTCAACACAGCTCCGTGGAAGATCCGGTAACATGGAGAACTGTTCGCTGTCATTGGGTGTGCCGGGCTTTACATAGAAGCGTTCCGCAACATCCATGGACTGGTCACTGTGCCCCATTCCCCAGTTGGCCGCCAGTGTGATACCCGCCAGGATCAGATGGGTCAGTGCGCTGCCATCCGCGGTACGCAGTTCCACCGTCTGACGGTCGGTGGTATGTTCCGGCGCACCCATTGCAACATCCGGGTTCACCTGGTCACCCAGACACCCCACGTTCCGCCAACCCAACGGGACACGGATCATGGCGTTCCGGTTCAGGTCACTCCAACACACCTTTGTCGGCGCTTCCTGTCCGGGAACCAGTCGCATGTAAGCGGATGAAACCGTGTTACCGAATGCCGTCAACGAAGCAGCATAACGGCACAGGCCGCCGATCAACCGATTGGCTTCATCGGACAGGTTTCCATCCGGACGCAGCATGACGCTCTTGCCATCTTTCTTCAACATGGTGTGGAAATGATAGCCGTTGCCGGCCACCCCTTCCTCCAGCTTGGGCGCAAAGGTGGCCACAAAACCATGGCGCTGCGCAACGTTCCGGATAATCCAGCGGGCCACCACCAGGTCATCTGCCATCTGCTCGACGGGCGCCGGGAGAAACTCAATTTCCCACTGTTCGCCGTCACTGCCGTCCAGCTCCGGACAATGACTGGCCAGATTGCGGATCGCACCAACTTCCGAATGCGCGTACTTGACGGTTCCGCTGATGCGTGCGATATGTCGAACCATTTCCCGCACCGCATCCCCGCTCTTCACAAACGGAGAAGTGGCATGATAGCCCTTCTGCCGTTCCAACGGATAACCGTCTTCTTCCGGGGTCAGGGCCTTGTACAGCATGAAAAATTCCAGTTCACCCAACGCATGAAGCTCCAGACCGCTGGTGTCTTTCAGCTTCTTCACCGCATTCCGGAGAATGTTATCCGGAGCGAATGGCGCCGGATTGCCTTCTCGATCCAGGAACCGGCAGACAAAACTCAAGGTATTGTCTTCGAATGGATCCAGGAAGGCGGTCCGGTATTCCGGTACCACGTAGAGGTCAGAAACCGATGTATCCACCATGCCTTTGAACAGGGAAGAACCGTCTACCCGTTCCCCATCAGCCAGCAGCGAGTCCGCCTGCCGGGTGGATTGAATCGGTATCCGCAATGCCTTCAGTTTCCCGTCCAGTCCTGTATAGTGAAAGTTCACAAATTCAATGCCAAATTGGGACATGACCCGGATCAGGTCCGCCCGGTTAAACGCGCTCCGCTCCTTGTTCAATAGTTGTTCAAGTGGATTCATGAGACCCAGTTGCGCGGCCATTCCTGCCTCCTTGGGCGAAATCGGTCTGATCATTATCCCAAATTCCAGCAAGGCTTCAACACTTATCAGGCAATACACGGTCTGATGGCGACCTGAAACCCGGCTTGACAGCTCTCGTATTATTTTCTTAGAATATTCGCGTTTTATTATTCCTGCAGGCATCTTTGCCGCATCCGCTTTTATATGGAGGAATCTCATGAAACTGCATCTGGTTATCCTTGTTTTGCTCGTTTTCGGATTTGCCGCTTCCGCTCTGGCTGATTCCGAAACCAGGAAACGTCAAACCCATTGCCCCATTTGCAGCATGGAAATTGACAAGCGTCTCTTCGTTGATCATGAAGGCAAGCGGATCTATTTCGGCTGTGACAGCTGTCCGGATCTCTTTCGCAAAAGCCCGAAAAAGTATTTGCGTCAGTTGAACGCAGCGGGCATCGTATTGGCAGACACGCCTGCAAATTCAACTGCCAGAGGGGTTCAACTGTTCTGTGTCTGCGGAAATGACCATCTGGATGAATCCCTGTTCACGGACGTTTCGGGCAAGCGTGTCTTCTTCTGCAAACGAAAATGCAGCGAACACTTCAACAAGTCCCCGGAGAATAATCTGAAGAAAATGAAGGCTAAGGGCATCGATTTTCAGGATGTACCAGTGAAAGAAGAAACAGACTGAACGGATAATCCACCCGCCAAAAAAAAGAGGGAGCGCAGAGCTCCCTCTTCTTCCACTGTTCCCTAACGCACTACCTGCGAACCGTATCCACCCATACAACCCGGCCGCCTGGATAAACGACTTTCACCCGGTTACGCTTGATGCTGCGTACCACACAGTGATTGCCCGAAATCACCACCGTCTGACCCACCCGTACACCCGGGGGAACCACCAGAACACGGCGCCCGCTGATCGTTTGATAATGGACCCGTACCGCGGGACCGCTTACCACTGCATGTGGATGCACCACGCAGGCAGACTGAAATCCCACTGTAATCATGCCGAGAATTCCCAGAATTGCGACCAGGTTCTTCATGATGTGCCTCCTGTCCGATTTGGATGACATGTGCCATCTACCACCAGACAGTTGCAAGTCCCCTTCCAGAACCCGTGTCGCGGATGTGATCCGGGCAAGTTTTTCAGTTTGTTACATGCCTGTTACCAACCCCGGTGTATCGCCATGGGATTGCAATCAGCGGTAGCTGTCAAGAAGCATTTGAAATTGTTCAAGATCCGGCTTTCGCTTCAACAATGGCAGATCATTATCCCTGTATGCGGCCAGGCTGTCGTCGAACGCGGCAGACCCGTCTGCTTCATAAAACACACCCAGTTGCAGGTTATCCGTATCCAATGCCGCGGAAAGGGCCGTGATCCGGCTCTTCGGATCATGTTTTTCATCCAGATAGGACACATGTTCATTGAACCATTTATAGGTATTGATCTTGTTGAACACCACGCAAGGCTGAAAGATGTCCACCAGCGCATATCCCCTGTGTTTGATGGCCCGCTTGATCACTTCCTTCGCCTGGTCCACATGACCGGAAAATACCCTGCCCACAAATGTTGCACCCAGGGAAATCGCGACGGCCAGTGGATTAAACGGTTCATCAGCCACCCCACGAACCTGGACAGGCGTTTTGAATCCCCGTTGACTGGTGGGCGAAGCCTGCCCCTTGGTCAATCCGTAGACCATATTGTTATGAACAATATTGGTGATATCCGGGTTACGTCGAATCGTATGAATCAGGTGATTTCCCCCTTCCCCGTACATATCGCCGTCACCTCCCTCTGCGATCACGGTCAAACCTGGATTGGCCGCTTTCAAACCGGTCGCGATGGGCAAAGCCCGCCCATGAAGAGAATGAAACGTATTGATGTTCAGATAATGGGGCAACTTGGCTGCCTGTCCGATTCCGGAAACAATGGCGGTTTTTACTGGATCCAGTTCCAGTTCTGTCAGCGTTTCCTTCAAAATGCGCAGAATACCGAAATTGCCGCAGCCCGGACACCACTGGATATCCTGCTGCTCCCGTTCAAATGACAGTTGTTTCATGACTGACCTCCATCCAGAACCGGCAGCAGTTTCTGTTGCAGAAATTCAACCGACATGGCCCGTCCGTCATACTTGCGGACACTCTCGGTTGTGTGAATGCCGTAATGGCCTCGGAGCAACCGTGCCAGTTGACCGGTTGCATTCTGTTCCACCACAATAATCCGGCCTGCTTTCCTGAGCCGTACCACCGCATCCGGATGCAGGGGAAATGGCTGAGAAATATGCATCAACTGGATAGCATGAAGTCTGTCCTGAAGCGCTTCCTTCACCGTTGGCCCGGTTGAACCCCAGCAGACCACAACGGTTTCTGCTGTCTCCGACCCCCATACGGCAGGTTCAATCGCTTCTTTTTCGAGTAATTCGACTTTACCCAGCCGTTTGTCATTCATGCGAACCCGGATTTGCGGATCCTCGGTGATATGGCCGTCTTCCAGATGCTCATTTCCGCTGACAACCACCACCCCGGACCCAAACCCCGGCACCGCCCGGGGAGAGATGCCGGAATCCGTGAACGCATATCGCTTGTAATCCATATCTGCTTCCACAACATACCGTTCCGGGTCAGCCGGTTTATGTTCGGGGTCGGGGATGTTGTAGTAGGTGTCTATGTAATATTGATCCGTCAGAATGAAAACGGGAACCTGGAAACGATCAGCCATCTCAAATGCATGACGCGACAGTTGAATACCTTCCGAAAGTGTTCCGGGGGCAAGGATGATCCGGGGAAACTCCCCGTGACCGGCATACAGCACCAGGTCCAGGTCTGCCTGCTCCGTCCGCGTAGCCAACCCGGTTGCCGGACCCGGTCGCTGCGCCACGTGGATGACAATCGGCGTTTCCGTCATGGCACCCAGACTCACGCCCTCTTCCATCAGGGCAAATCCGCCACCCGACGTGGTCACCATCGCTCTGCCACCGCCAAACCAGCCACCCAATGCCATGTTGATCGCGGCAATTTCATCCTCTACCTGCTCCGCAACGATACCGAAATCTTCGGCCTTTGCAGATAGAAACGTCAGTACACCGGTACCGGGTGACATGGGATAGGAGGCAATCATATTACAACCACCGGCAATGGCGCCCAATCCTACCGCCTGCGCGCCGTTTATTGCAAGTTCCTGCTGCACCCCTTTTTCGTTCACCGGGCCGGACAGGCGCGCACTTGGCGGCAGCGATTCACCAATCCGGTACCCTGCCGCCAGCGCAGTGAGATTCTTCTCAACCACCGAATCTCCTTTCCGGTTGAACAGACGGCTGATTTCTCTTTGTGCATCTACCATTGGGAGCCCCAGCAGGCCTGCCAGCATGCCCGCCGCCACTGTATTCACAAATTGCTGACTGCCCGCTTCCTTCGCCGTTTTCATCAGGGGAATCCGATGGACCTGACCGGGCAGTGCCGTTCCTTCTTTCACCAGGTTGTTGTCCAGCAGGAGCAAGGTGTCGGCAGTAATTC
>CAZDKZ010000002.1:68681-91793 GCA_964506215.1 uncultured Holophagae bacterium | reverse complement strand
CGCAACGGGTCCCGCTTGAACTGCGTTTCCCGGGTCAACAGATTGTGCATCCGGGTTTCCTTACTGGGCCAGAAGCCATACTGGGCAATGCCGAACCGCACCATATCCATGGTTGTTTCCGGCAATGTCAATGCAGCAGCAGAGCATGCCGTGTGCCGCCGACCAGCCTTCAATCCCTGTTTCTGCAACTCATTCACCAGCTCATAAAACCGTTCCATCTGACCAGTCACACGCACATGATTGGCAATGGATTCGGCTCCGGCAAAATGGGTGCAGAGACCTTCAATGTTCACATCTTCGAAATTTGCCAGAACCATCTGAACCACGCGGTCCAGGTCTTCGTGTTCCAGCCCCGTTCGATTCAATCCGGTCTCCAGTTCCAGGTGAATTCGTGCAGGCCTTCCAGTCTTTTTCGCCGTTTCAATCGCTTCTGCCAGGCGTTCCGGATCAAATATATAAAAGGAAACGCCATGTTCCACAGCCCATTCTACGGCCTCATGGTCTACCATACCCATGATCATGATATTGGTATCGGCATGGGCCACCTGGCGTGCACGAAATGCCTCCCCGGCATCGTAGACAGCAAACCAGTAAACACCCTCATGCTGTGCCATCTCCACCAATTGTTCAATTCCATGGCCATATGCGTTTCCCTTGATCACCGAACAGAACGTTGCACCCCGTCCAATCCGTTTCTTCAGATATCGCACATTCCGGGCATACGTTTCCCGACTGAGCTCAATCCAGGAAGTGGCTCTCATGTTCACGCCAATCCCGATGTCAATTCGGTATCAAATGCCAACGCAACCAACAACGGGAGGACATACCCCAGCAGTTCATCGGGGAAATCATAGTCTGGATGGTGCAGCTGCGGACAAGAGACCCCGGATCCGATTCCGAAGAGCATTCCCGGCATCTGTTCAGTAAACAAACCGAAATCCTCGGACCACGGAAAAGGCCCCGTCATCTCCCTGTACCCCATATCCAGTTGATCCGCTATCCGGATCAGTCCCCCAACCATATCCGGGTCATTGGTTGTTGCACGGAATATATCTGCCCATGATAACTCAGCCGTAATACCGTGAGCTGCCGACATGGCGCGCACCATTCGTTCCGCGTGGACCGCCATCTCCCGCATATCCTGTTCCCGGTGGGTGCGAAACGTAGCCATCACCCTGGCCGAACCCGGAGAGGTACCGAACGCTGATGAGCCCAGTCGTGCACCCACAACCGTAACCCTGGCGGCTTGGTCAAATGGCACACACGCCTGGGGGAGTCTGGGTAATTCGGAAAGCAAGTGAGTCAGAACTGGCAACGGCGAACAGCCGTCCTCAGTGTGCGCGGCGTGAGAATTGACCCCGCTCAAATGAACAGTCAATCCCCGGGACGCGGAAGCGAATACCCCTTTTCGTACCAGCAGTTCACCAAGGTCATAGCCCGGCAGATTGTGCCAGGCCAGGACCTGGCCAACGTCTAACGCCTGGAAACGGGGGTCCGCCAACACAGCTTCAGCCCCTTTTGCATTCTCTTCTGAAGGTTGAAACAGCAACACGGTATCGCATGGGAGATCGGATTTCTGCTTACTGATTTGATGTGCCAGACCGACCAGTGCTGCCATGTGTCCATCGTGACCGCACTTGTGGCTGGTGTCATTCCGGTCGCTGACGTACGGAACATTCAGTTGCTCGGCGATCGGCAGTGCATCCAGTTCGGCCCGGAACATTCGTGCGGGGCCGGAGCCTGTCTTTCCGGATCGCCGATAAACTGCCGCAACTCCGTGACCTCCCAGACCAGTTATTATCTCATCAGGGTCTGTCAACCCCAATGCCTGCTCGATACGCCGTGCGGTTTCTGCTTCCCGTCCGGACCGCTCCGGATAACGATGCAATTCCCTGCGTAACACAATCAATTCTTCCAACAAGATCAAAACGCCTCCTTCATGGTCATCACGTCAATTTATCTTATTGGTTCCATTGTAGTATCCTGAACCATCTTGTCAAATCCACCCGGTTTCCAATCCAAAACTGAATACATTTTTGCAAAAAAGGCTGCAACATCCCCGATGAACAGGTGTATACTTTGGCGAAAACTTACTAGTGGGCTAAATATTCGGCCCCTTGTTATCAGGAGGTCAAATGGGACACGACATTGCAAAGCACATCGCCAAACTGGAAACGCGCGAATATTTTTCGAAATTCAAGGAGATGTTCCCGGAGATGGACCTGGAACTCATGTTCAATTTTGCCCGGGCCATGCAACTGCTCCACAAACTTATGGTCCAGACCGAGAGCTATTTCCACAGCCAGGGATTATCAAAAGGACGGTTCCTGATACTGGTCCATCTGTTGATCTCCGAGCATCCGGAGGGAGAGAGTATTTCGGATCTGTGCCCGTACTATACGGTTTCTTCCGCCACCATGACCGGCCTGCTGGACACATTGGAAAAGGAAGGTCTGGTGGAACGGCTTCCCAACCCGTCGGACCGGCGGAAGGTCAATGTGCGGATCACGGAAAAGGGCCGGGCATTCATGATGGACTTCCTGCCCCGCCATCAGCAGAACGTGAAGGAAATGTCCGCGCCACTGGCCCCGGGAGACCGGGTCATGCTCCCGCTCATCCTGCAGAAGCTGAATGACGGCATCGAACATTTCCTTGCCAGACAGGAGGAACAATCATGAAAACTGCCGGTATCCTGATCACCCTGATGATGATCAGTCTTTCCTGCTCGATCCACCGGCCACTGAACACGGCTGAAACCCCATACACGATGCCCGAATCATTCTCCGCAGGGGAAACTGATCTTCAAGCAACACCGTGGTGGACCACGTTCGGCGATCCGGAACTGAACCGGCTGGTCGAAACCGCCCTGAACAACAACCTGACCCTGCAATCCGCATGGGCACGGCTGGAACAGGCACGCCAACTGGCCGTGATATCGGGTGCCGCCCGGTATCCATCCCTGAACGGTGGCGTGACCGGCCAGGAAACCCGCTACGAGTCCGGCACCGGACCCATGGGGGTGGATGAAACCACCTCCTACCAGGCCACCGCAACGGTCAGCTGGCAGATCGACCTGTGGCGCAAGTATCACAACACCGGCAAGGCTGCCGTGCTGGACGCGGAAGCCGGCCGAATGGACATGGAAGCCACCGCCCACACCATTGCCGGTTCCATTGCCGACACCTGGCTGGCATTGAACGCGGAACGGCAGACCCTTGCCCTGCTGACAGAACAGGCCCGGGTATCCCGAAACTACCTGGAGCTGGTGGAATACCGGTTCTCCAACGGACTGTCCACTGCACTGGCTGTTTATCAGCAACGATCCGCACTGGCTGCGGTGGAAGCACTGGTTCCCGCAAGTAAGGCCGCTGTCCGCACATTGGAGAACACCCTGAACCTGCTGATGGGCCGGGCACCCGGCACACCACTACCCCGGGTGCACCCGTTGCCGGACCTGCCGGAACGTCCCGGAACCGGTGTTCCCGCATCTGTCCTGCGGAACCGTCCGGATGTCCGGTCCGCCGAACTGAGGCTCCTGGCTGCTGACCGGCGCCTGGCCGTGGCCATCGCGGACCGCTTCCCGTCCATCAGTCTCAGCTATACCATCGGCGGACAGTCCGACAGTTTTGGCGACGTCCTGGACAACTGGTTTTCCAACCTGCTCGGCAACCTGACAACCCCGATCTTCGCCGGCGGCCGACTGAAGGCCGAGGCGGAACGGAACCGTGCGGTGGTGGAAGAACGGTACCTGGGATGGCAGTCTGCTCTGCTGTCCGCCTGGAACGACGTGGAAAACGGCCTGGCACTGGAAGATGGGTATGCCCGCACATTTGATCGGGTCAAAGGCCAGGTCAAACTGGCAAATGAGACCCTGGACCGTTCCCGTGACCAGTACCTCAACGGACTGGTGGATTATCTCAATGTACTTACCAGTCTCCAGAACCTGCAGCAACTGGAACGCCAGGCTATTCGCAGTCAGCAGACCCTGCTCAGTAACCGTATCGCACTGGAACTGGCGCTGGGCGGAGGATGGAGTCAAACCCTGAGCAAACCGAAATCTGAACAGGAAGAAAGTCAGCCGGAGGAAAACCGATGAAACCTGAAACCATAAAACGATTTCTGCCCCTTGTTATTCTCATTGCCGCCATTTTCGTGGTGGTTGTCATGGTCAAGAACCGTGTCCGGCCCCAGCGGGCCGAAGTGGCGGAAACCGTCACCCCGGTTGACATCATGCCGGTTCAATACGAAACGACCCGTATCCGGATCCCGGCACAGGGTACCGTTACGCCTGCCGTCCAGGTCTCGGTCAAACCGGAAGTGGCCGGCCGCATTGTCCGGATCAGCCCCAACCTGGTCCCCGGTGGCCGGTTCAAGAAAGGCGAAGTCCTGTTCCAGATTGACACCCGGAATTACCAGATGCTGGCCGCAGTCCAGAAACAGGCACTGGCCAGCGCAGAACTGGCATTGAAGCAGGAAGAGGCCCGGTCACGGGTGGCGGAACGGGAATGGAACCTGCTGGACGGATCGGTGAACACCGAAAACGCAGACAAGGAATTGTCCCTGCGGATCCCCCAGCTGAAACAGGCGAAAGCCGCCCGTGATGCCGCAAAGACCAGCCTGGACAAGGCATTACTGGACCTGGAACGCTGCACAATCCGCGCACCGTTCAACGGTCTTGTGCTCCGTGAATCGGTTGATCCCGGCCAGGTGGTTTCCACCCAGTCCGAGGCCGCGCTGCTGGCCGGAACGGATGAATACTGGGTCCAGGTGTCTGTACCGGTGGAGCACCTGCGTTTTATCGAAGTTCCCAACGGCAAAGCACCCGGATCCACCGTTCAAATCACCCAGGATACCGGTAACGGGGGCATCCAACGCACAGGTACTGTCAGTCGTCTCATGGGTGATATGTCTGAAGCCGGGCGCCTGGCCCGTTTACTGGTCAGCATACCGAATCCCACCGCCAGGTCCGACGATCATGACCTGCCGTTGCTGCTGGGATCCTTTGTCAACGTGGACATTGAAGGCCGGGAACTGGCCAACGTGGTCCGCATTCCCCGGTCTGCCCTGCACTCGCTGGAACGGGGGGCTTCCGGCGAGATCACCACGTCTGATGCAGTCTGGATCATGAACGGAGACGACCGGCTTTCCATCCGTGACGTGACGGTTGAATGGCGCACCGAAACCGAGGTGTTCATCCACAATTCCCTGAAAGCCGGGGAACGCCTGATCGTCAGCAATATCGCCACGCCGATTGAGGGCACAAAACTGACGCAAACAGGTGTGACAAAATGAATACGGGCGAAACCAAACGAGGTGCCATTGCATGGATGACCAAGAACCATGTAACGGCCAACCTGATCATGATTCTGTTCATCGTGGGCGGCCTGATCATGGCCGGCCGAATCAAGCAGGAGATTTTTCCGGACCTGAACCTGGATTTCGTTTTCATCACGGTACCCTATCCCGGTGCCAGCCCGGAAGAAATTGAAGAAGGGATTGTCCTGGCCATTGAAGAAGAAGTCCGCGGCCTGGACGATGTAAAGGAAGTCACCGCTTACTGCTCCGAAGGGATCGGCACGGTTGCCGTGGAGCTGCAGCTGGGCACCAACAAGAACAAGGCCCTGACCGACATCAAGAACGCCGTGGACAGTATCCAGACCTTCCCGGAAGATATTGAGCGATATACGGTTTCGCTGGCCATGAACAAGGTCCACGTAATCACCATGGTCCTCCACGGGGAGCAGACAGAAGCTGCCCTGCGGAAACTGGCTGAAGATGTCCGGGAAGACCTGATTGCCATGCCCGACATCACCCAGGTGGAACTGGGCAGTGTCCGGCGGCCGGAGATTTCCATTGAAATCCCCCAGTCCACGCTGCGGGAATACAACCTCACGCTGGACAATGTGGCCGGCATTATCCGGGCATCCGCCCTGGATCTGCCCGGGGGGCGGGTCAAGGCGGCGGGTGGCGAAATCCTGATCCGGACCAAGGAAAAGCGCTATTATGCCACGGAGTATGAATCCATCCCCATTGTCACCCGCAATGACGGCACGGTTATCCGCCTGCGTGACATCGGCGATGTGCGGGAAACTTTTGAAGACAGTGATATTTCCGCCGTATACAATGGGGTTCCCGCAGTCCGGTTGGACGTATACCGGGTGGGAGATGAAACACCCACCGAGATATCCGAGACCGTCCGGGATTATATCGAAACCTTGAACCAACGACTCCCGGATACCGTCACGGCCTCCATCTGGGAAGACCGGTCCGAAATGCTCCGGGACCGCATCAACCTGTTGATGAAAAACGCCATGATCGGGCTGATCCTGGTATTGATCCTGCTGGGCCTGGCCATGGATGTGCGGCTCGCCTTCTGGGTCACCATGGGCATTCCCACATCCATCCTGGGGGCATTGCTGTTCTTCCCTGCCATGGACCTCTCCATCAACATGGTATCCCTGTTCGCGGTGATCATCACCGTGGGGATCGTGGTGGATGATGCGGTCATCGTCGGAGAAAATGTGTTCCACATGCGAAAACAGGGCATGGACTATCTCACGGCGGCCATTACAGGCGCAAAGCAGATGGCGGTGCCGGTCACATTCTCCATTCTGACCAATATCGCCGCATTCATGCCCCTGTTCTTTCTGCCGGGTGTTACCGGAAAAATCTTCCGGGTCATTCCATCCGCGGTTGTCATCATTTTCCTGATCTCCCTGGTGGAAGCCCTGTTCATCCTGCCGGCCCATCTTTCCAAGCGGTCCCGGTCGGAGGATTCCGGATGGATTGCGTCACTGAACAAACGTCGGGAATGGTTCGGCCGGACATTGATGTGGGTACGGGACCACACCTTCAAACCGTCCCTGAAACTGGCGCTGGAATTCCGCTATGTCACCATCGCTTCGGCCCTGGGCATGCTCCTGTTCATGATCGGCATGATCGCATCGGGACGCATTGATTTCTCTTTCATGCCCAAAACCGAACATGAACAGATCACCGCGTCGGTAGAAATGCCGTTTGGCACCCCGATCCGTCAGACCCGTGCCATCCAGGAGGAAATGCTCAGCGCTGCTGAACAGATCATTGCAGAAAACGGCGGCATGGATATTGTCCGCGGCATCTACGCGGAGGTGGGCTCCGCGGCCCGGCGTGGCGGCGCTGTCAACATCGGCAGCGAGGCCACCGGCAGTCACATTGCCTACGTATCCATCTACATGGTGCCCATTGATCAACGGGAAATTACCGCCGAACGGTTTGCCACAACATGGAACAAGCGACTGAAACATCTGACCGGAATCGAGACCCTGTCTTTCAATTACACCATCGGCGCGGCCGGAAACCAGCCCATCAACCTGAGCCTGTCCCACAACGACAAACAGACATTGGAAAAGGCTGCTTCGGAACTGGCCGAGGCGTTGACCGGCTACGCCGGGGTCCGGGATGTGGATGACGGATATTCTGCCGGAAAAACCCAGTTTGACTTCCGGATCCGACCGGAAGCCCGGGCCCTGGGATTGACAGCCAGTGAACTCGCCCGACAGGTACGCGGCGCCTTCTACGGCGCAGAGGCCCTTCGTCTCCAGCGGAAACGGGATGAAGTCAAAGTCATGGTCCGGTATCCGGAAGCCGACCGCCACACCCCGTTCTCGCTGGAAAACATGCTGATCCGGACGCCCATGGGTACCGAAATACCCCTGAACCAGGCCGCGGATATGGTAGAAGGGACCTCGTACACCCAGATTCAACGATCAGACGGTCGGCGGGTATTGAATGTCACCGCCGACGTGGAAGCGGGTGTCGCCAATGCAGACAAGGTGATTGCCTCGGTCCGGGAAACCGAATTGCCCGAGCTGTTCAAGAAATATCCGGGACTCCGGATGGAACTGGAAGGGGAACAGGAAGACAAAGCGGAAGCCATGGCCGCGCTGGGATTCGGGTTTATTTTTGCCCTGTTCGGCATCTATGCCCTGCTGGCCATTCCGTTCAAGAGCTACAGTCAGCCCATCATCATCATGACCGCCATCCCGTTCGGTATCATCGGTGCGGTGCTGGGTCACCTGCTGATGGGATTCGAGATGTCGGTCATCTCCATGATGGGGATCGTGGCACTGGCCGGGGTTGTGGTCAACGACTCGTTGATCCTGATCGACACCGCCAACCACAACTACTGGGGCGGTATGGATCCACTGGAAGCGGTCACCGCCGCTTCTTTACGTCGGTTCCGGCCCATTGTGCTCACCTCGCTGACCACCTTCCTGGGTCTGGCGCCCATGATCTTTGAAACCGCCCTCCAGGCCCGGTTCCTGATCCCCATGGCCATTTCACTGGGGTTCGGGATCCTGTTCGCCACGTTCATCGCGCTGGTGATTATTCCCAGCCTGTACATGGCACTGGTGGACATCAAACGGCTGCTGGGCGTCCACGGCGAACTGAGCCATGCAGAAAAGGAAGCGGTTCAGCAACGCTCATGAACCGCACAACGACAAAATGATACGGGCCGGGGAAATCCCCGGCCCGCATTTTTCTCAATGAAGATTCAGGATCAGGATACGGCAACCGATGAAACCGTCGGGATGGCCAGGAAATGCCGGTGGAAATCGTCCAATGCCGTCAATTCCGGATGAAAGGTGGTTGCCAGTATGGACCCGTGGCGGACGAACACGGGATCGCCGTCCCGCCGGGCGAGTACCTGTACCCGTTCATCCAACTGAATAATCCGGGGTGCCCGGATGTACACCGCCGGAAAGTCCCGCAACCCCAGCTCCGTTACTTCCAGCGGCATCATGTCGCTGGCAATCTGCCGCCCGTAGGCGTTCCGTTCCACCGACACCGGCAGCAACCCCAGGGGACCTGCTGTACCGTCAATTTCCTCGGCCAGCAGGATGCAGCCGGCACAGATTCCCCAGACCGGCATACCTGCCCTGACCCGTGATTTCAATTGTTCTCCGAACCCGAACCTGTCCAGGTACATGGCCATGACGGTGCTCTCGCCGCCGGGGATAATCAACCGGTCCACCCGGTCCAGCGATTCACGGCCTTTGACAATCAACACCTCAGTGCCCAGATTTTCCAGGTGGGGCAGATGGTCCTGGACCGCCCCGTGGAGGCCCAGGATCCCCGTGATAGTCATCAGACCCCCCGTTCGGCCAATGCCGTTTCCAGAGTGTCGATTTCCAGCCCCGGCATGGCCTTGCCCAGTCCACTGGAAATCTGAACCAGTTTGTCGGGCTGATCATAATGGATAACCGCTTCCACGATGGCCTTTGCCATCCGTGCCGGTTCTTCTGATTTGAAAATGCCGCTGCCAACGAAGATACCGTCGCATCCCAGTACCATCATCATGGCTGCGTCCGCCGGTGTAGCAATGCCGCCGGCTGCAAAATTGACCACCGGGAGACGGCCCAGCTTCCGGATTTCGGTCAGCAACTCCCGGTTCACCCGGTATTCCGCTGACTTCCGCTGCAGGCCCCCTTCGTCCATACCCATGAGTGCAGAAATTTCCCGGCTGATGGCACGGGTGTGACGCACTGCTTCCACCACGTTACCGGTGCCCGCTTCCCCCTTGGTCCGGATCATGGCCGCACCTTCCTGGATGCGCCGGGCCGCTTCGCCCAGGTTCCGCGCCCCGCAGACGAAGGGTACCTTGAAGGCCTCCTTGTCTACGTGAAACTCCTCGTCCGCCGGGGTCAGTACTTCGGATTCGTCGATAAAATCCACACCCATGGATTCCAGGATGCGGGCTTCCATGAAATGACCGATCCGCACCTTGGCCATTACCGGAATGGATACCGCATCCATGATGGACTGGATCATGGCCGGATCACTCATCCGCGCAACTCTCCCGGCTTTTCGGATGTCTGCCGGTACCATTTCCAGCGCCATCACCGCGCAGGCACCGGCATCTTCGGCGATCTTTGCTTCTTCCGCTGTGGTCACGTCCATGATGACGCCATTCTTAAACATTTCCGCGAATCCGCGATTGATCTGCTGTTGTTTCATCTTATCCTCCTGAAATCCAGGTGTTCGGACACACATGTCCATTTTGGTTCAATTGTTTAGATATTTCCTGAAGCAATCTCCGATCCGTTCCATGCCGGTCCGGATTTCTTTCTCGTTCCGCTCCGAAATTGACAACCGAAAGTACACATCCACGGGCTTGTTCACCGGGAAATGGTCGGAACCTGCGGACAACCGGACACCCGCCTCTGCCAGCCGAGCCATCCAGAGGGCTTCTGAACCGGCATGCCCCGGTATGGTCAACCAGATGGTATAGCCCCCGGCCGGCAGGGTCCACTGGACCGGCAGACCTTCCATCTGATCCCGGAGTGATTTCAACGCGGACTGCATTCGTTTTCGGAACTCCCGGTGCATTCGTCCGATATGGAGATCATAGGCGCCTGTCTCGCAGAATTCCGCCAGACCGGCCTGGATCAAGGGACTCCCCGTCAATTGCATGGCCCGACGAAGCGCTGCAAGCCGATCAATACACCCGGTGTCCGCAGCCACCCAGCCCACGCGGATCCCCGGGAACAGCACTTTGGAAAAGGAACCCATATAGATCACAACGCCGTCCCGGTCCATGGACTTGATGGGCATCACCGCCCGCCCGAAATATTTCATTTCTTCTTCAAAGCCATCCTCCAGCAGGGGAACCCGGTATTGGCAGGCCAGTTCCAACAGCCGCTCCCGGTGGGCATGGCCGGTGGTAATGCCGGTGGGATTGTGGAAATTGGGGATGGTATAGAAAAGGGACGGGGTTCCCGTTCGAAATACGGTCTCAACCGCCGCCAGGTCCGGCCCGTCATCGGTCATCGGAACGTCCAGTAATCGGACACCATGATGGCGGAACAGGGGCAGCGCCGCCGAATAGGTGGGAGATTCCAGCACCACGGTGGAACCTGACGGTGCCATCAGTTTCAGAACCAGTTCAATGGCATTCTGAGACCCCGTGGTCAGCAACACCTGTTCCGGCCGTACAGTCACCCCGTGAAGCCGCATCCGTTCTGCAATATAGTTGCGCAGGTCCGGATAGCCCAGGGGATGCCCATAGCCCAGGAGACGGGCGCCCTTCCGACGCATCACCCGGTTCAGACTCTGACGGAATGCATCAGTAGGAAACAACCGTTCATCCGGAACGAGCCGGGAGAAATCCACCACACCCGGTTCTGCAGGATGTGCAGCAATAGCCGTTGTCAACGGAAGCGACCGGTCATACCGGCTCCAGTCCAGGATGCTTTCTTTTCGGACCGCCGGGTCCACGGAAACGTCCAACCGTTCCCGGATGGTGGTATAGCCGCCCGGACGGGTTTCCAGGTAGCCCGAAGCCCATAATTCCTGGTATGCCCGGACCACGGTGGAACGGTTGACACCCAACTCTTCCGCCAGTTGACGGCTGGCGGGCAGCCGGTCTCCAGTTTTGAGATCACCGGTGCCCACCTGGTGCACAATCTGGTCCACGATCTGCTGAAATACCGGCCTTCGGGATTTTCGGTCTACTGGATTCAGTCGCATACAGCCTCCGGTACATGGTGTTCCCCGGGGGGAACAGTTCCATTGAACCGGAGAATTAGTCTGTTCGCAACAACCAATTTTTTATATTTTTCAATCAACCAATTTATTTGTCTTCTGGGTCGGAATCATCGGGAGAGCGCCCCTCAAACAGCCAGGCCACCAGCACACCCAGCAGGTAGAGGAGCAGCATGGGTATCGCAAACACGGTCTGGGTCACCGGGTCACCGGACGGGGTAATGACAGCAGCTACGATGAACACAATCAGGATGGCATACTTGAATTTGCGCAGAAGGAGCTTGTGATCCACAATGCCCATCAGTGCCAGGAACAGGATTACAATGGGTGTTTCAAACACCAGGCCCATACCCAGTACGATTTTCGTGGTCAATGCCACATACTTGTCCATGGTCAACACCGGGACCAGTCCTTCCGCCTCGGACAAAAAGAACGTGATCATGTACTTCAAGCCCACGGTGTAGCCGAAATAGCCCCCGGCCAGGAACAACAAAGTGGTGAAAAAGATGAAGGGGACGGCATATCGTTTTTCCCGCTTGTACAATGCGGGTGAAATAAACAGCCAGACCTGGTGCAGCACAAAAGGGGAGGCCACGAAAATACCCGCGTAGAAAGACAGTCGCAGATAGGTAAAGAAGGGTTCTGACAGGGTATGAAACGCAAAAACCTGCTCATACTGCTCGGGGGCTACTTTCAACAGGGGGGCCGCAACCAGGTCAAACAGCTCTTTGTGGAACGTGTAACAGACAATCAAACCCGCAACCAGAAAGCTGATTATCCAGAACAATCGCTTGCGCAGTTCGCGAAGATGCTCAAAAAAAGAACCCAACTCTTCACGCATCGGTTGTTTCCCCGGTTTTACTGTCTGCTGAAGGAGCGTTGTTGTCTTCGGACTCCGGCCGGGCTTCCTGAACCGGTCCGGCATACGGATCATGTTCCGGTGGTACCGGCGGCTCTCCCCGTTCCACCCGGGCTTTCCGCCTGGCCACTTCGTCCGGCGGCAGTACAATATCTTTCATCTGCCGCTTGACTTCCGCAGGTAAATCCAGTGTCTGTTTCAATTCAGACATGTTGATTTCCCGCTCGATGGAATACCTGATGTCGTTGGTGGTCCGCTTGAGATCACCCACCGTCTTGCCGATGTTCCGTGCCACCTGGGGCAGCTTGTCCGGTCCGAAGACAAGAAGGGCAATTATGAAGATCAACAGCAGCTCACCCACGCCCATTCCGAACATGGGACCTCCGCATTCAATATATCTTGCTGGTTATTCGCCGCTGTCTTCTTTCTCCGCTTCCTTGTCGTTGTCCTGCACAGCCTTTCTGAAGTTCTTCAGGGCTTTCCCCATTCCTTCCGCCAACTGCGGCAGCTTTCGTCCGCCAAACAGCAACAGCAGGATCAGAAAGCAAAGAATAATTTCTCCGGGTCCCAGTCTCATGTTGCCTCCGTTCACCTTCTCTGATTTACAGCACTCAATTGTAGCATACGGAACCGGCTCGTGACCGGCCGGATAACACCCGCCAATACAGGGCAAACCGCTGATCGTCATTGACATTTCAGCCCCGATCCACGAGAATCGTTCAGTGAAACCGTAACCCAACAGCAACATCGGAGGAAGACGTTCTCATGAAAAAACTGCTTGCCGTAATCATCTTGCTGATAGCCTTCATCGCGCCTGTGGCGGCGCAGGAACTGGAACGTATCGGTGAATGGGGAACCCCCCCCTATCATCACATTGAAAAAAACGGCACCACGCTGTATGCACTTTCCGAAAACGGATGGCTGGATGTCATTGACATCACCGAACCGGAGTTGCCGGTACGCGGTATCCGGTTGGCACTGGACGGGACCCCGTACCAGATGCTCATCCATGGGAACCGGGCATACATCACCAGTGGCTGGGCCGGTATCCTGATCCTGGACATCACCAACCCTGTAGAGCCGATAGTACTGAAACAGCTGGATTTTGGCATCGACGTTCGTCACCTGACCATCGTGGAAAATACCATGTATCTTTCCGCACGGGGCAATGGACTGGGTATCATGGACTTTTCCAACCCGGACAGTCCGGAACTGCTGTCAACCATTTCCGAATTTACCATTGATGAAGAAATCGAAGATCGGTTGATCGATACCCTTTTCAGCTTCTCCAACGGAACATCGCTCTTTGTTTCCGACGGCACCTATGGGCTGGTTGCCCTGGACATCACCGACCGGCGCGCACCCGCCTACCGGGACTACGTATTCCTGGGGTCACACATCGAGGACATGTTGATTCGTGATGACGTTCTGATTCTCGCCCAGGGGACATCAGGCATTTCCCTCTTTGACATTTCCGACACAAGCGAAATGACCCAGCTCAGCAATTTTGCGACCCAGAGTGCCGACCTGGATGAAGACGGCGTGAACGAATATACCTACCGACTCACCTTTGCCTACAGTCTGATGCGCAATGGAGACATACTGTATGTGGCAGACGGAGATGGTTTTGATGTGCTGGATATTTCCGACACCGAAACCATCACCGCCGTACATGACTATGAGTCATCATTCGTTCTTACCGACATCATCCTGGACGGTGACATCATGTATGGCGCCGAATCGATTAACGGCCTCAGCATTTATGATGTGAGCAGTACAGAAGAATCAACGTTCATTTCTGCGTTCAATGATGGCGGGTACACCCTGGATATGATCGTATCCGGGGATCAGTTGATCACCTGTGACCTGTACAGGGGGGTACGCGTGCTGGACATCACCGATCGCGCCAACCCCGAGCTTCTGGCAACGGTTAACGCGGAAGGGATCCAGGTGGGTGCCGTCGCCATCGGGAATTATCTGTATGTCGCCAACACCTACCAGGGCGTCATGGTGTATGACCTGACCGACACCGAGAACCCGGAACTGATTACCGCCACGCCAACCGGGGGAGTGCCCCAGACCATCGTCCAGAATGGTAACCGACTGCTGGTACCCACCGAATGGGGGGGCATGACCATACTCAGCATTGAGAATCCCGAAGAACCGTTGTTCCTGTCAAGCTACCAGGCGGGTGGTTATGTCTATAATGGAACGGTTGCGGGAGACCTGGTCGCACTGGCAACCGGCTTTGCCGGCATGGAACTGGTGTCCCTGGCAGATGCTGGATCACCGGAATACCTGGGAGCCGTGGACACCGCAGGCATCGTTACCGACGTACTGATTCATGATGACATCGCATTTGTCGCTGATTTTTACGCGGGCCTCTACGTTGTTGACATTTCTTCACCGGCAGACCCCATCCTGGTCCATCATCTGCCGGAATATTTCGGTGCGGACGAACTGGCCGTCATGGATGGCGTCTTGTATGTCATCCGGGGCACGCTGGGCATGGATCGCATTGACATTACCGACGTTGACCATCCGGTTGAACTGGACATGATTGAAACCGAAGACAATATCCGTGACCTGTTCAGTGCGGATGGCTATCTCTACGTCGGCGAGGGAAACAGCGGCCGCATCCTGATCTATCGGACTTCCGAACCTGCGCCGGTTATCGTTCCCCATATTCCGGCCGGACGCGCTTGGTCCGCCACACTGTCCCTGACCAACACAAACACGGAAAATGCCACTGCCATGGTCACCATTTTTGACAAGGCCGCCCCGGTATATTCCATTCCGGTTCAGATCCCGGCCGGCAGTACGGTTGAAATGGCCCTGCCGGAATCCGGTTGCGCACAGGTCACCCGGCTGGACGGCCAGGTAACGGTCAATCAGACCCTGACCGGTCCGGATGAACGCGCTGTCAACATACCGCTGGACATTCCGGCCCAGCAGGAAACCACACTGGAACTGAATACAGAAACCCTGTGGACCGGTATCGCCCTGATGAACAACGACACCCGGAACCGGACCATCCAGGTCACCGCACTGGGCGTCGAAGGTGTCGAACTGGATACCGTCTCCTGTCAGCTTGGCCCCATTTACCGGAACGCATGGCTCCTGGATAAGTTGTTCCCGGAACTGGAAACCGTCGATATCCGGAAACTCCGGATCCAGTCGGAAGGTCCATTCTCCGCAGTCGCCATCTGGGAATCATCGGAAGGGGAACTGCAGGCATCGGTACCGGTCTCCTGATGCCAACAGATAATTACTGTATCCGGGCGGGAGCAATCCCGCCCTTTTCTTTCTTTTGTTTCCACATCCAAACATCCTCACAAAAGTCATACCCGGAACAGGTCAACTACTGCCGGACATCAAAATTCCTTCACTAGACCGTAACGGTCTGATAAAATGTTTGGGTGTTTCCAATGAAAACTCAATTTCTGGGGGAAGTCTTATGAAGTTTCTGAGAGGTTTCGTCGCATTATTGGCTATTGTATCCTTCACATTTGTAATTGGTTGCAAAGGCGCAGCTCCGGAAGCTGCAAAAACAGACGATGCGGCCAAAGTTGAACAGCCGGCCCCGGCTGCTGAACAGCCTGCCGCTGTTGAAGAAGGTGCCACGGAAGAACAGGCCGTAGAACCGGGAACCGAACCTGTTGAAGAACCGGCCGAAGAACCCGCTCCGGAGGAACCGGCAGCTGAACCCGATGGCGGTGGCGAATAATTCGCTGAACGCACATCCGATTGAAAGAAAAAGGAGGGGAAATCCCCTCCTTTTCTTGTGTCTGAACGGTTGCGTGAACTACCTGGGTTGTGCCACCTGGAAAAGTTGTTCCGTCCCGCCGGGGGGTGTCATATACAGGCCCAGGCACACCATGGTGCGGGGCCCCTGGAAATAATCCACCTGGATACTGTGGTGGCCCGGCGTCAGGTAAATCTTCCCGGAAACACCCCGGGCCGGATGAACCCCGTCATTGTTGATGATCAATTGACCGTCTATCCAGACCTTGCTGCCGTCATCCGAAACACAGCGGAACTGGTATTCCCCGCCCTGGTACACCTGGAAACCACCGGTATACCGGATGCCGAACCATTCAAATCGATCCGTCACACCGGGGAATCCCTTGGTAAAACTCTGGTTCGGCACATTCAGTGAGTGGGTGTAGATGGATCCTACGGGCTGTATTTGATTGAAGTCCGGCAATGCACGCGTACCATTGGGCAGAAAGTAAATGTCCCCACGCAACGCACCGGCCTGGTAGGTACTCCCACCGAAACCACCCGTGCCGCCACCGGACACGCCGGGCTGGAACACCCCGTCGAAGATTGCTTCACTTCCGCCGGGTGGCGTCATGAAAAACTGCAGGGCCACCATGGTCCGGGGCCCCTGGAAGTAGTCCAGCTGAATCTCATGGACACCGGGATTGAGATAGATTCTACCGGTACCGGAACGGGTCGGATGGATGCCGTCATTGTTGATCAGCAGCTGCCCGTCTATCCACAGCTTGGTACCATCGTCCGATGCCACCCGGAATGTGTATTCCCCCGGTTGATTGATCCGGGTACTCCCGGTGTACCGGATCCCGAACCATTCAAACCGGTTGGTCACACCGGGGAATCCCTTGGTGAAACTCTGGGGCGGCACATTCAAGGAGGGCGTGTATATTGTGCCCACCGGTTGCATCTGACTGAAATCCGGTAACGAACTAGTCCCGTTGGCCAGGTAATAGATATTCCCTTTGAATCCCGTTGTGCTGACAGTTGCGGATCCAAAGGCGCTGCCGGGCTGCCCCGTACCGCCACCGCCTGCGCCGCCCTGCCAGGAGAAGTTCCGCCAGCATGCACTGCCACGGTCGTAGGTTCCGCCACGATAGGACGCATCCGGTTCCGGGTTTCCCAGGACAATCGTGTCCGGATGATTGGCCACTACCGGGTTCTGCTTCAGGTAACGATGACCGGGCTTGATCCCGGTTGCATGGCCAATCTGTTGGCCATCCACGTAAACCGTAAACGTCTGAGTGCTCGGGTTCGCGTCAATCCGGAAACGATACCATTGATGGGGATTCAGATGGAAACCGGTCTGCTTCAACTGGTAGGAAGCCCCCGGCTGGTAATGGGATATCTGCTTCCCCCAATCAATATGCACACTGACAAAGTCATCATAGTAAATCAAAATGAAATGATTGTCTGTTTCCGTAATCTTATAATCAAAACTGACGCTGTACGGTGCATTCAGGTTGTAGGGAACCGGCATCTGCGCCCACGCGCCACCCGGCTGCATGGCCTGCATGCACAACTCGCCGCCCGCACCATAACCGATCCAATTGCCGTTATTGCTCGACACGGAAAAACCGCTCAATTGTCCGCTGGATCCGCCGGATGGAACCGGGACCGGGGTCTGGGGCACCTGGACCACCGGTTGCTGCACCGGTGTCTGGGAGATTACCGGTGTCGGTGCGGGAGCCGCAACAACGGATGAACCGGTTGCTGCCGGCGGCGTTGCCAGGGCCTCCAGGATCATTTCCTTGCTCTTGGGTGGCTTCACATACAATGCCAGGTTCACATCGGCCTTGCCCTGGAAATATTGCACTTCCAGGAAATGGTTCCCCTGTTTCAGCCGGACGGTTTCGTCTTCATCCTTTGACGAATGAATCCCGTCATTGTCAATCACCAGTTGGTTGTCGATAAACAGTTTGGAGCCATCATCGGATTTCAGGCGGAACCGGTATTTCCCGTCCCGGGGCGCATAAAACGTGCCCGTGTACCGGATGGCAAACCATTCCGAACGGGTTGCGTTGGGGAGCCGACCGTCAAACCGCTGGGTTCGGACATTGATGGTCCGGGTATACAGCGTCCCCACAGGTTTCATGTGGGTAAAATTGGGAATTCGCTCAATGGACTCCGGGACCACGTAGACATCACCCCGGAAACCGCCGCGCGAAGGGTCGGTGGACCCGAAAATGGTTTCGGTAGCAAAAACAGACGGCACCGCCAGCACGGAAACCACCAGCAGAACTCCAATACAGAGAAATCGAACGACCTTGAAACGGACTTCAGCCCCCATATGCACCCCCCATGTTTATCAGATTCACTCCCTATATTGTGGGAAACCTGATGTCAGTTGTCAATGTTGAGAAAATCGCCAAATTCTGCAGAAAAGCCATTGACCTGTCTATTGGTGCAGGGTTTATCCTCAACCTGTCGACAATGGGAAAGCGGATATCCGGTATGATGAACACAGAAATAAGAAACAGGACAGGAGAGAGAAATGACCAAGGAACAATGGATCAGCATGTTTGAAGAGATCGGACTGAGCGAAAAGCAGATGCACGACTGGCACCGGCTGTTTGAAACCCGTCACCCGGAAGACCACCAGGACTTCCTGGCATGGTTGAATATTGCAGCGGATGAAATCCAGTCCATCCGCAAACGGTTCCAATAATCTGTAACCGGCCTGCCCCTCGCCGGGCGGGCCTTTCCTTCATCATCCAAACCGGATGAGGGAACAGAATGGAGAAGCTTATGGACCTGACAATTGGGAAGCTGGCAGCCAAGTTCGGCATATCCCGTACCACGCTGCTTTATTATGACCGGATCGGCCTCCTGAAGCCATCCGGCCGGTCACTGGCCGGCTACCGGCTGTACAACAAAACGGACGTGGAACGGCTGGAACAGATCCGAATCTACCGTTCGGCTGGCCTGAGCCTGTCGGAAATCCGGGAAGCACTGGCAACCGCAAAAAGTGAATCATTGAACATCCTGGAAAACCGCCTGAAGCAGTTGAACCGGGACATCCAGGCACTGCGGCGCCAGCAACAGGAGATTCTCCGTTTGATTAAGAAACAGGATGCCTGGCGGGAAGTCCGCCACATGACCAAGGAACACTGGACCGATATCCTGCGCGCTGCCGGCTTTTCGGAAGCAGACATGCATCGCTGGCACATGGAGTTTGAACGGCTGGCACCCGAGTCCCACCAGGACTTCCTGGAATCATTGAACATTCCCGAGGACGAGATCCGGGCAATCCGGGAATGGTCGTGCACTGTGTCGGAAGATCAGTAGAATTTATCTGTCATTCCCGCTGACGAAACCGGACTGTACCTGCTGGCGACGGACCACACGGATCAGGACCGTCCGTTTTGCAAACCGGGAATCCTCCCCTTCCAATACCTTGCGCTTGATCTCCAGTACCGGGATCAGCTCCCGCTCGGTCTGCAGCCATCCCCGCTTCACCTGTTCCAATTCCGCATTCGGGTGATCCGGAAATGCGCCCACGATCAACTCCAGCACACGGGGAAGTGAAATCTTCGGCCGCTCTTGCCCGGAATCGGCCAGTACCGGGGTCCAGTTCACATGCACATAGGCGAGAACTTCCCGTGAACCGGGGTTCATGTCTACAATCTGAAAGGCATTGACGACGGAAAGGCCCTGAAATGTACGGCCGAACGTAGCCCGTTGCTGCAAGATGCTCTCCACGCCGTCCGGATGGATATTGGTATAGGTCATCGCTTTCCAGGTCAACACGGTGCAGTCCCCGATCCGGTCTTCCGCGGTTTCCATCACAAACCGGTTTTCCTTGAGAAAATCCGCGGCCAGGGTTTCCACCTGGATGTTGGTCAGTCTTGTTTCGGAACCGATCCAGATCGACTTGGCCAGTTCCCGCTTCTGCTTTCCCTGGACAACGCGAAACGGGTAGGATTCCGTCGGCTCCAGGCCCGGGAAACCTTCATCCAGGAAAATGGGGATATTGATGGCAAGGGAACCGGAATAGGTTGTGCTGCGATTTCGAAGATCCCGTGTACTCCCGACATCAGTCAGATCAATACTGTCCCGCAGCCACAAATCGATCCGGTCAAAAACAACCTGGTTTTCCTGGTAATCCAACCGGTACACCACCGCCGGCGCTTCCAGCGATTGCCGGATCTGCAACTGAATTTCCGGGGTTATCTCGACCTGTGAAAACGCTGTCACGGATGTCAGACCGGTCAGGAACAGGCACATCAGAATTCTTCTCATGCTGCACTCCACGTTGAGCTGTTCCAACGCTACCAGAGTCTGATATTCTCTGCAACCCTCAACCGGCCCGACCAGCCAACCCGATAACAGGCGATCCGTCAGAACCCTTCCGGTCGCAGTGCGTGTACAACGTCCACCGGGATCGCATAGATGTCGCCCCGTCCGTTGCCGGGCTGCATGGCCAATTCCAACATCACGGACAAACGGGTGTCATCCCGGTCCGTTTCCGTCGCCAGGGCGGAGGCAAAGAACACCCATTTGCCATCGGTGGACATATTGATGGAAATGGCACGCTGTTCCGGGAAATTGATGGTTTCCGGCAGCCGGACCGCCTCACTCCACCGGTCATCCGCGCTGCGGAAGAACACGTAGTAACCGGGCTGGTTCGTGCCGTCTTCCACGCCGTTCACGCAGGCCAGCAGGAAGGTTTCGTCCGGGTGGATGCAGGCATTGTACAGGCTCTTGTATTGGTTTACCGTATCGGGCAGACGTTCCGGTTCCGTGTAAACACCGTCCACCAGGGGACTGCGATACAGCTTGCCCGGGCCATTGCCGCCGGGCTGCCGGGTGAAATACAACGTACCATGCTTCGTCAGGGACGGGAAAAACTCCCCATCATCCGAATTTACCGGGGAGCCCACCGGTTCCGGCGCGCTCCAGGAACCGTCTTCCAGCCTCCAGGCCATCCAGATATTCTGATGTCCCCAACCGGGCCGGGGTTCCATGCCCGGCGGCGGCGCGGTGGACAGGAAATACACCTGGTTCCCATCCATGGACAGACAGGGTTCCAGGTGGTTATATCTTTCATCGGATGCAAACGGTGCGACCCTGGGCTCCGACCACGTGCCATCCGCTCCACGGGTGGTTTCCATGATGGTGGTCCGGTTGCCCGCAAACAACCCATAATAAACAGCATTGCCATCCGGCATTATCGCGAAATCCCGCTCATACAGACCGGTGTTGATAAAGCCTGGTGCCACCATTACGGCTTTCCCTTCCATAGACGGCGTAAACAAATCACCCTTCACAACCGGCAGATTCCAGGCATCTGTTCTTTCCGCCGCCTCTTTGCAGATGCATCCCATCCCCAGCAGCAACCCGGCGGACATGGCCAGACCGGTGATTTTCCGAATCCTGTTCTTCATGCGCCACACTCCCTCAAGTCAAATTCAACGCCGATGTGTTGTGATACGGAACAATCATCCGTTTGCTTCATGCCTGACAACATCCGGGGGCGCAGCCGGTTGCAAATCTCCAGCCTTTTCCTATGTTATGGATAACCAGTCATGGGAAACCAAACACGCGGAGGAATGGATGCGGAAATCCCTTACATTCCACGATCTGCTGGATGGAATTAAGGAAGAAACCCTGGACCTGTTGAGCGACAGTATTGTCGAAACCGACGAGGAAATCCCCCTGGAAGTCATCCCCCCGCACCTGGAGCACACCGGTGAATTCGTTGTGCAGGACCTGGCCCAGGCCGTTGCCCTGGCTGACGTTGGAGACGATCTGGTGCTGGAACCCACCACCCTGACCCAGGCAGTTCCCGCACAGTCGCCTTCGGTTTCGCTGAAAGATCCCCCCGAAACGGTGCGGCGTATGGTCGGCATCCTGTTCTGCACGCCGGAACAACCTCTGGGCCAGTCCGAAATTATCCCCAACCTGAACCATTTTCACATTGTGTCCGGTGAACGGATGACCATTTACCTGCCCGGCTACGGCGCGGACTGGCCCGACAAGGTCCACCCGGACCGGCAGGATCTCATGGTACTGGACGGGGAGAGCTGGCAGTTTTCAACATCCGCGTTCACCATGTTCTGCAAAGAAGTCCAGCAGCATGCAACGTGGCAGACCAGCGGTAAAAGCGAGCTGATCCTGGTGGACGGTATTTATCGGAGCGATACCGGGGAACGAAAACTGGATTTCAGCCGAACATTGCAATTCAACCTGGAATCTGTCATCCGGAACCGGCATATCCGGTCCGTCCATGGTCTACTGGAACGATTGCTGCGATGCTGCAACGGCGATGCAGAGCCGGACATGGACGATGACAGCGTCATCCGGCTGATCCGCGGCGACATCATGGCATATTTCCTGGAACAACTGCCCGACCCGTTCAAACCGGATTCCGATCCGGCACCGTTCTGCATCCGCGACCTGGAAAAACAATAAACCAGGGGGAAAGTCTAAGTTTAAGTCTGAGTTTGAGTAAGCGGCAATCAGGGACTTTTTGATTTATATCTGAAAAATGAATACTCAGGCTCAACCTTAAACTCAAACTGACCCCCATGGCGGAAAAGAACCCGCAGCTCACTTTTCAGGGTGGAGACTGAAAAAGAAGTGCTTCCGGCAGGACGCCTGGCGGCAATACTGCGGCGGAATTTTTCGTCCTGGCAAGGCGCATGAGGTCGAGCAAGCGGAGCGTATATGGGACATACGTGAGCATTGTGAGACCGAAAGCAACACAGCCAGAACGGAAAAGACCACGCAGAACACTGCGATGTCGAATAACATGGCATCCAACAAAGTACATCTCTACATGCAACAAGGAGGTTGACAATGGCTATCTGTCCCCACTGCAAAAACGAGGTCCGACTAACGGATACCAGGAAAGACGATTGCATGGAAATCAACAAGGAAACCGAGGGTTTCGTGAAAAAGGAAGTGATGTACAGCTGCCCCCACTGCAACTGCATCCTGGGCTTCGC
>CAZDKZ010000002.1:55923-68581 GCA_964506215.1 uncultured Holophagae bacterium | reverse complement strand
ATTGACCACAACAGGAACACGCCCATCGCAACACCCAGCAGGCAGCTGAGGCGAATAACCCAGCCCGGCCAGGACGTCAGCCACTGGATAAACCTTTCCAGACGGTTGCGTCCAACCATGAGCAGTATGACAGCTGTCAGCAGGATCAGCACGGCAAGTGTCTGGAAGAGTGCAGGCGTACGGGACACCGGGGCGGTAAACCAGAGCAAGGCCGCCAGCAGCACCCGGACAACCACGGCAATCCAGAGTCCCAGCGGGCTTTTTGACATCAAAGACCGGGCAACCTGAATCAGTCGATGGGGTACCAAGACCCCGAAAACAGAAAGGCCACAGAGAACGAGCGCAAGTATCGCAAGTGCAATGGCCATGAATCCCTCCTTGAACAGGCAGCTGTCTATTCCACATCTAATTTGCAGATGGAAACTTCGCTCAGCGTACAGTTCTTCTTTGCAACTGAAGTCAAGCGGGCGTTTACAGCCCTTTCTTTTCGAACCAGGAGAACAGCAACAGGAAAACCACGACGAACACCGGAATGACAATCCACGGAGAGATGCCCAACACCTGCGGCAGCGTGACTTTGCCGAATGAACCCCATGTCCCCACGGTCCCCTTGATCATCGGATACACTTCTGCATAAATGGCCGCACCCACCAGCATCCCCAGGATCGCCCAGATGGCGTGCCAGCGGCCTTCGCCCAGGGCACCAAGCGCCGTACCCGGACAATATCCCACGAAAGCCCAACCGGCACCGAACAGGAGACCGCCAATGATATTGGCACCCACGTTCGTCGCTTTGATTTTCAATTCGATCAAATCCGCACCCACCAGAACGTAAATCCCGATCATGCCCACAATGATGGCGGATAACATGAATTTCAGGATCGTCATATCTTTCAGGAGCATTGCCCCGACCTGTTTTTCAAAACGGAGTACCCGTCCCTGCTGCAACAATGCGCCGAAGACGATACCCGTACCAAGACCCAGAATGAGTTCCGTCATTTCGCCTGCCTCCCCTTCGGTTTGTAAACGAAATGCGCGACCAGGATGCCGGCCCCGAAAAAACCAGCCATGGCGATAAATCCACTGATGGAAAGCTGCATCAACCCACTGAGACCGTGACCGCTGGGACAACCGCCGGCCAGTCGGGCACCGAACATGGCCACAATCCCACCGAGAAAAGCCCCGATTGCCCGCACACCGACTTTGTTACCGAACCTGTCGGACCAGATTGCCGGAACAGCTTCCATCTTGAAGCTCTTGTCTATCCGGGACGCGGCAAATGCGCCGATCAGGATCCCCAGTACCATCATGAACTGCCAATCCACCTTCACCTTCTTTGACTGATAATAGGCGTTGCTTTGCACGTGTTCGTCCGCAACCGTCTTTTCGATCAGTCCCGCAGACCGGACAAATGTCGTGGATGCACCGAGATACTTCGGCTTTTCCAGCAATCTGGTTGACACCAGGACCGACGCGATCGCCAGCAAACCGGCAAGCGCACCCGCCACATAGGGTCTGTACGATTGGGGTAGTGTCATATGTTCTCCCTCCTGTATTTCACCCGTGAATCTGCACAACTCCCCCTGTGCATTCACGAAGTGGATTTCCCTTGTCTTTCAGTATGTGGCGACAACATTTCGCTGTCAATGGTGAATCATCCGAAATCAAACCCGCGTCACGTAACAAGAACACGGCAAGTCGTTTATCTATACGGGCTCGCTGACCTTGATGACCAGTTTGCCGAAGTTCTTTCCTTCCAGCATCCCCCGGAACGCTTCGGGTGCATGTTTCAGCCCGTTAACCATATCTTCCTTGTACCGGATCTTGCCGGTGGCCACCAGTTCCGTCATCGCTTTCGCGAATTCGCCATACCGGTGCCCATAATCCTGGAGAATGATAAATCCCTGCATCTTGATCCGCTTGATCAGAATGTTGGCCATGAGTACGGACAATCGGTCCGGACCTTCCGGCAGCCCGGTGGCATTGTACATGGAAACCAGTCCGCACACCGGCACCCGCGCCCCGGGATTCAACAGGGGCAGCACCGCGTCAAATACCTTGCCACCCACGTTTTCGAAATACACGTCAATGCCGTCTGCGCACGCCGCCTGCAACTGATCCGCAAAGTCCGCTGCCTTACGGTCCAGGCAGGCGTCAAAACCCAGGGTTTCCACCGCGAATCGGCATTTCTCGGGTCCACCGGCCACACCCACCACCCGGCATCCGTTCAGCTTGCCCAACTGACCGACGGTGGACCCCACCGGTCCCGTTGCCGCTGCCACCACCAGGGTGTCACCGGCCCTGGGCTGACCAATGTCCATGAGTCCCATGTAGGCGGTGAAGCCCGGCATGCCCAGCACACCCAGTGCCCAGGACGGATTTTCCGGATTCTTCCCCAGCCGCACCAGGTCGGACCCATCGGACAGGGCAAAGCGCTGCCAGCCGCTGTAACTGAGTACCCATTCCCCTTCTTCAAATTCCGGGTTCCGGGATGCCACGATCTGACCCACCGTTCCTCCCACCATGACGTCATTGATCGCCACCGGCGCCGCATGTAGGGGTCCAGCGACAGGTACACCACCCGCAGCAGCACCTCCCCGTCCCCCGGCTCCGGCATCGGGGTCTCCTCCAACCGGAAATTCTCATCCTTTGGTGCCCCCACCGGCCTTGATACCAGCACAATCCGCTGATTCTTATCTTCAAGACAGTTCATCTGGTATTCCTCCCTGGAACGTCAACTGGGTGTCCGGTTCCTGCCCGATTCCCATCCGTTGCAATCGAATCTTGTCTCCCATTATAACGAACCACAAAAAGCGAACCGGCCACTATTCCCACTTTGGGTACGGGGCGGGGTTGAACGCGGCTGCTGCGTTCACCAGATGCGGGCGATCATCACGTAGACCGCTACGCGCTCAATCGCCCGTTTCATCTGTCCGCCTTGCAGCCGCGTCCCGCTCACCCCCGACCCGCACCGTCTGTCCCTACCGACTCCAAACTACCTGAAAGGTTACGCTGTGAGCGTCACCACCTCCCCCTATCTGGATGAAAAGCTACCTTCCACAGCGCCGATCCCGGGCGGGAGCTTGCGAAGCAATGCACACCAACCAGGGGATCGGGGCGTGCCGGATTGGGTCGTATGGAGGTGCCCGCGACTGGAACGCAGGAGGAGTAGTACATCAGGTACGCGACGACAAGTGGAAGGAGTGAAAGCCTTCAGACGACCCGGGACTTGCACGCCAGCAAAAGAGAGGGGGGAGGGGGCGACTGAAGTTGAATGAATGGGAATCGCTTATCACAGTCCCTCTTTTTGTGTTGCCGGGCATCGCGCAGCGATTCGGCCGGTGTTTCGGGTTCTGCTGATGCTTGCATCAAGGCAGGACCCGGAATGTCGGTCGAAATGGGGACCGCAGGTCCGCGACCCGGCAGCACAAAAAAAGGGCCGCGAAATGCGGCCCTTTGAAACGAACTCAATTGCTAGCAATCACAACGTGACGGATTCGACATATTCGCCGTAAACATCACGCAGCACATTCGAGATTTCACCCAGCGACGCATACACGCGGACTGCATCCAGAATCTTCGGTACCAGATTCTCGGTGCCCTCCGCTGCCGTCTTCAGTTCACTGAGCCGGAACTTCACTGCACCATTATCCCGCTCTTCTTTCACTTGTCTCAGCTTGGCCACCTGGCCCTGTTCCACGGCCGCGTCAATTTTCAACAGGTCCATGTCACCGGCATGTTCTTTCACCTGGAACTTGTTCACGCCCACGATCACCTGTTCTTCCTTCTCAATCGCCCGCTGATACTGGAACGCGCTTTCCTGGATTTCCCGCTGCACGAAGCCCATTTCGATGGCCTTGAGCATACCGCCCATATCGTCAATCCGCTGGATGTATTCCATGGCCTTCTCTTCGATCTGGTCGGTCAATGATTCCACGTACCAGCTGCCGCCCATGGGGTCGATCACGTCACCGGCACCATTTTCATGGGCCAGGATCTGCTGGGTGCGGAGCGCGGTACGAACCGATTTTTCGGTGGGCAGTGCCAATGCTTCGTCCATGGAGTTGGTGTGCAGGGACTGAGTACCGCCCAGTGCAGCCGCCATGGCCTGTACCGCCACCCGGACAATGTTGTTTTCCGGCTGCTGGGCCGTCAGCGTGGAGCCGGCGGTCTGGGTATGGAACCGGAGCATCATGGATTTGGGATTGGTCGCTTTGAACCGGTCCTTCATGATCTTCGCCCACATCCGGCGCGCGGCACGGAACTTGGCAATTTCTTCGAAGAAATTGTTGTGCGCGTTGAAGAAGAAGCTCAACCGGGGGGCAAACGCGTCCACGTCCAGCCCGGCGGCCAGTGCCGCTTCCACGTAGGCAATCCCGTCGGCCAGCGTGAAGGCCACTTCCTGTACGGCCGAGGAACCGGCTTCCCGGATATGATAACCGGAAATGGAAATGGTGTTCCACCTGGGCACGTTCCGGGAGCAGAATTCAAAGATGTTGGAGATGATCCGCAAAGACGGTCCCGGCGGATAAATATAGGTACCCCGGGCAATGTATTCTTTCAGAATGTCGTTCTGGATGGTACCCGCCACCTGGTCAAAGCCCACGCCCTGCTTTTCTGCCACGCCTAAGTACATGCTGAGCAGCATGGCCGCGGTGGCGTTGATGGTCATGGAGGTGGAAACCTTGTCCAGCGGAATGCCCTCGAACAGGATTTCCATGTCTTTCAGGGTGTCAATGGCCACACCCACTTTGCCCACTTCACCCCGTGCCATGGCATCGTCCGAGTCATAACCGATCTGGGTCGGCAGGTCGAATGCCACGGACAGGCCCATGGTGCCCTGGTCCAGCAGATATTTGTACCGCTTGTTGGACTCTTCCGCGGTGGCAAAGCCCGCATACTGGCGCATGGTCCAGAACCGGGACCGGTACATGGTGGGCTGCACACCTCTCGTGTAGGGGAACTGGCCCGGGAAACCCAGCTTTTCCGCGAAATCCAGGTCCGGGGTGTCTTCCGGGGTGTAGGTCCGCTGCTGTTCAATGCCGGACGTGGTTTCAAACGGGTTCTTCCGCTCGGGGAACCGGCTCACGGTTTTGTCCACCGCTGCCGCGAATTTCTGTTTCTGTTCATCAAAACGGGACATGATTGCCTCCGGTGATCGGTTTGGTTACAGCGTCTGAATGACGGTCAGCACACAGGTGTCCACGATGTCCTGGACCGAGCATCCGCGGGACAGGTCGTTGCAGGGCTTGTTGAGCCCCTGGAGTACCGGACCCACGGCATCCGCGCCGCCGATCCGCTGGGTCAGTTTGTAGCCGATGTTGGCGGCGTCCAGGTCCGGGAACACCAGTACGTTGGCCTTACCGGCAACCGGGCTGCCCGGCGCCTTCTTGTCGCCTACCTTGGGCAGCAACGCCGCATCGGCCTGGAGCTCCCCATCCACCTTCAGTTCCGGCTGACGGCTCTGGATGTAATCGTATGCTTCCCGTACCTTGTCGATGTGAGGATGTTCCGCGCTGCCCTTGGTGGAGAAAGACAGCAATGCCACCTTCGGTTCCACTTCAAGGAACTTTTTGCAGTTCTCCGCCGCGTCCATGGCGATTTCCGCCAGTTGCTGGGCATTGGGATCCGGTACGATGGCACAGTCGGCAAACAGCATGGCGCCGTTTTCACCGAATGCCGGGTTCTTGGTCAGCATCAAGAAGAAGCTGGAAACGGTCTTGGAGCCCGGTTTGGTACCGATAATGTGCAACGCCGCCCGGACGGTATGACCGGTGGTGTTCACCGCGCCGGCAACCGAGCCGACAGCCTTGCCGTCTTCCACCATCATGGTGCCGTAGAACAGGGGGTCTTTCATGATCTTCCGCGCTTCATCCATGGTCATGCCCTTGGCTTTGCGCTTTTCATGATAGAAACCCACATACTTTTCAAAATCAGACGCGTTCACATGGTCAATCACCGTGAAATTTACGTCGATACCCAGTTCTTTCGCTCTATCTGCAATGGCGCCCGGGTCGCCAACAACCAGCGGATTGGCCAGGCCTTCGTTCACCAGCTGGTGTGCTGCCTGCAATGTCCGGTCATCGGATCCTTCCGGCAGTACAACGGTTTTCTTTGCCTGCCGCGCCCGCTCTCTGAACCGTTCCATCAGTTCCATATCGATTGCCTCCTTCAAAGGCTCAAAATCCGGCAACACTATACCACAATCGCCCCTGCCCCAACGGGGTTTCCGGCTATTTTGTGAAGAAAATCCGAATGGGAAAACAAAACGCGGGAGAACGGTCCGGGATCAGCGTATTCAGACGACAGGGATCAGTTGGATCGGACACCGTTCCGGTGGATTACCACACCGGCGAGGAACAGGATCACGGACAAGCCCAGACCCGGGAACATGGGCTGCCAGCCCAAAGGGAAAACGGGACTCAGGATGTCACCGGATGCCAGCACCCCCGCGGTGAGCCAGGCCAGCGGCACCAGGAAACAGCACACCAGGTTGGCGATCACGATCGACCGGGATACCCGCAGCACCGGATAGTAGGCGGAGATCAGCGGTAACAGGATTGGCGGAATGAACAGGGTGCCGATCACGTACCAGAGTTGGATCACGGAGGGCACGAACACCGCCAGCAAAATGGACAGCAGTGCCGCAAGCCCGAGACCCAGTCGGATCCGGCGGATCGGTGCCATGGCATTGCCTTTACGGGTGCGGCCCAGCAGGTCATGGCCCAAAGTCACCGCCGCCATCAGCGAGGTGGAATCAATGGTGGACATGATGGTGGCCAGCAATCCCGTCAGAAACAGGCCGGATACCACTGGGTGCAGCACCTGTCTGGCCAGTAACGGGTAAGACATGGCGGGATTTTCCAGCCCGGTCATCAACGCCCGTGCATACAGGCCGGTTGCAGTGGTCAGGAAATCAAACACGATCCAGAACAGGATGGAGAATAGAATGCCGTTGCGGGCCACTTTCGGGGAGACCGCCGCATCACACCGCTGATGGAAACCCGGGTCCACGAATGTGCCCAGGGCAATGAAATACCACACCAGGATAAACCCGAAACTGTGGCCGCCAAACGGATCCAGGTGTCCTGCCGGCAGATGGGTGGTCAAGAAGCTCATGCCCCCGAACCGCGTAACCAGCACGCCCAGCAGGATGACAAAGCCCCCGAACATCAGTAAGAACTGGAACTTGTCGGTGCGCACCACCGCGTGGAAACCGCCGGTGAGCACGTACACCATGGAAAACAGGGTGCCGATAATGATGCAGACCGCCAGGTTCCAGCCGGTGAACATGGCCATCAGCAGGCCCACCATCAACACGTAAGGCGCCGGCAGCGTCATGAAAAAGGTCCACACCGAGCCGATCCGGCCCGCCGTTTCGCCATAACGGTTGTACAACCGGTCCGGAATGGTCAGACCGCCGTCGTTACGGATCCGGCCCGCCAGAAACAGGGCATACAACAGCGCGAACAGGTAATAGGGAACGCCGAACACGATCCAGTTGGACAGGCCGTACAGATAGCTGAACTCACCCACCCCCAGGATTCCCCCATACCAGGTGGTGACCAGCGTGGCGATGAACCCCGGCAGGGTCAACGCGCGGCCGCCCACGATGAAGCCCGCCTCGTCCTGCCGGCGAACGCTTCCCGAAAAGCCCAGCACCAGCAGGAACACCAGGTAGACGGCGGGGATGATCAGTTCGGCCGGATGCATGGTCATGGCAGGGTCAATCCAGCAGGAACACGGCCAGCAGGCCGCAGTCGATGGTTATGGTCACCGGACCGTCCACCGCTTCGTTGGATGTCCCTTCCCGTAATCCAAGAGCCAGCGGCTCGGCGGTGAGGGGATACTTGAGGCCGGTGGTGGTCACCCGCATCACTGGTAGCAGCGGTACCAGCGAAATCGTCTGTCCCGGACGCGCATCCAACTCCAGACGCTCATCCACCAGGAAGACCATACCGTGGGGGGTGATCAGCCGGAAATCAAATACGTCCCGGTAACGGGCCAGCACCGACAGGTTGGCCAGGGTATGGTCCAGCCGACGCCCGGTGAATCCCACAATGGTCAAATCGCGGACACCCTCATCTCCACAGACCACCAGCGCCTTTTCCAGGTCACAACTTTCCTGGGACGGCCGGTGCAGCCACCGGGCATCCGCCAGTTGTTCCCGAATGGCATGGGTGACGGAATCCAGGTCCCCCACCACGGTGTCCGGCACATAGCCCCGCTGAATCGCGACCAGGCTGCCCCCGTCAGCGGCAATAATCCGATCAAAATCTGATGGGGACAGACCCGCCAGATCTTTTTCAGTCGTCGTGCCGTTGGCAAACAGGATGGCGCGGGGGCCGGTTTTCTGGTTCATGGTGTCACCTTATCACAGGAAACAGGGCGGGACGAAGCCCGCCGTTTCCAATCCGTTCAATACCGTGCACGGACCCCGAACGTCAGGTGGAAACCGGCGGTGGGCCAGAAATAGTTTTCACCGGCCCAGGCGTCATAGTAGCCCGCGGTATAGGTCTTCTTGTTGAACACATTGTTGAGCTTCAGGGACAATTCCAGGCCGCTCAGTCGGCCGGGCCTGGGCAAATCATAGCTGAACCAGCAATGGACCATGCTGTAGGAGGGAATGGTCCGATCATTGTTCTCGGTGTTGTCCAGGTATTGCTTCCCGAAATATTGCCAGCGGACCGCCACCCGGAACGGATCCGGACGCCAGGTCAACGTGGCATTGCCGATCACGTCCGGGAACCCGGCGATGGTATTGCCGGACAGATCCAGGATCACGGTGTCCCCGGCATACCAGTCATACTCCTGGAAAAAGAACGTTTTGTAATAGTTGTCGTTGAAGGACAGGTTTATATCCAACTCCAGGTCACGGGGGAACCGGAACAGACCGGAAAGCTCAATCCCCCGGTGCACGGTTTTTTCCGCATTGCCCCGGATGGGGAATCCGTCGTCGTTGACCTGGCCGTAAGGCACAATCTCATTTTCAAAGTCCATGTAGAACAGGTTGCCCTTGAGCATCATGGTGTCGGTGGCCTTGACGATCCCCAGCTCATAATCCACCAGTTTTTCGGGCTTCACCCGGGGGTCATACCAGATGGTCCGGACCAGCTCCCCGCCGTCCGTCACCGGTAACGGGATGTTGAACAGGGGCGGCACCCCCAGGTCATCCGGCCCCATCCAGGTGTCGAACAGTTCGCTGTCTGCCGGTTCCCGATGGGACACCGAAATGTTGGCAAACGCGTTGACCGTGTCGTTCAGGTTCACGTTGACGCCGAACCGGGGGTTCCAGAAGTCATAGTCCACCCGCAGCGAATGGAGGTCTTCACCCCGGAAGTTCCCCACCGCCTGCTGGTCCAGGTTATAGGACATCTGCTGGTAATGGAGGTTGGCCATGATGGTCAGCCGGTCACCCACCCGGTACAGTTCATTGATGAACCCGGTGATATAATGCTTGTCCGAAAAATATTGATGATAGATGAATTCGGGCTGGTACAGCGGAATATCCTGGTCGGTGAGCAGATCGTCCACCTCCCCCCAGTGGTCCGAATCATAGGTGCTGAAATAACCGCCCACTGTCAGTTCGCCGTTGCCATGGTCCATCCCGAATTCGGTCACCAGGCCATACTGGTCTTTTTTCACCCACTTCTGCCGGATCATGTCCGACTCCGGCGCGGTGTCCGGGTCTGCCCACAGGCCATAGTCATACAGGTCGCGTCCAACCTTATACTGCTCGTAGTAGCCCTTGCCATGGATATAGAACAGGGTGTTCTTCCAGTGGAGCGTTTCACTGATCTGCCACAAATGATGCAGTTCATAATGGGGCTGCTGGAAATTATCAATGGTGTTTTCATAGGTAATGGGATTGTGCCGGTGGTTTTCCCGCAGGATACTTTCCGGTGACGCTTCCCATGCCGCGTGGGTTTCTTCCTCACCGGTGTAGGCAATAAACCGGGTCACGGTGTTTTCGCCATACCGGGCCACGGCCAGGTAGGCCGCCCAGAGATCCACCCCGGAATTTTCCCGGTAGCCGTCCGAGGTCAGCTTTGACAGACGGAAGGACAGGTGATACTTGTCATCCTTTGTCAGTGGCGTCTCGCCGGTGAGACCGAATTTCCAGGTATTGAAACTGCCGCCGTACCCGTATGCCTCGTAGCTTTCGCCGGTGCCGGTTTTGGTGATCAGGTTGATGGAGCCGCCGAATGCGTCCACACCATACAGGGATGAACCCACGCCGCGCTGGAGCTGGATGGAGTCCAGGGATTCGGCAAAATCCGGCATGTCCACCCAGTACACCTGGTGGTCTTCCGGGTCATTCAGTGGTACGCCGTTGATCATCACCCCCACCCGCTTCTGATCAAAGCCGCGGACTTTCAGGTAGGAATACCCCATGCCGCTACCGTCATCGGAATACGAATAAACATTGGGGAGTCCGGACAGGAGCATGGGTACGTCTTCCACCGTGTAGATTTCCCGGATGGTTTCCGCGTCCACGTCGGTAAACACCACCGGGGTGATCCGTTCCACTGCCCGGGTGGCGGTCACCGTGATGGCTTCGGTTACGGTCTCCGGCTTCAGCCTCACGGTAAACGACGTGCCGGATTCCATTACCGTCAACCGCACCGTGGCTGCCCGGTATCCGGCCGCTTTCACCCGGATCTTCACCGGGCCGGGCTTAATCCCTTCCATACGGAACGTCCCGTCGTCACCGGTGCCGGCCACAGCCGCACCATCCGCCAGCTCAATGGTCGCCGACGCCACCGGTTTGCCGGTTGCGTTGTCCAGTACCACACCGCGGATATCCGCCGCCAGGGCGGACCATGCACCCATCAAGGATAAGAGAAATAAAACGACCACTCGCTGTTTCATGTCGACCTCCCGTGGCCAGCGCCACATCGTGCTGATTTCGACCGTGTTCAGCTGGTGGGAATGAAAAAAGGCCGTCCCGTGGGGAACGGCCCAGTCAAATGAAAATTGATTCATTCCACCGTTCCCTGCGCCGGCATTACCCGGTTCAGGTTCCAGGGGTATCATCTCAGCCCGCTTTTGCCGGTTGTCTGTCCGGCCCGCGCGAGCACCCCCACGGTCCGAATGGAGTATAGCACCGGGGTTTCCGTCACGCAACTGTCCGCTTTCATGGCCCTTTTCGTAACCGTTGAGCCACCGTTGCATCAAATCTGGGAAAATCGGGATTTTTCAGTTGACAGTTCAGAGAGCCCGGCGGTAGGATATCCCGGTTACAGGAGGTTTCAGGTGCCGATTTATGAATATGCTTGCGCACAATGCGGACACGTTGAGGAAGTGATTCAGAAGGTCAGCGATGCTGCCCTGACCACTTGTCCTGTATGCAGTGGCCCGTATGCCAAGCTGATCAGTGCCCCCGCTTTCCAGTTCAAGGGCAGCGGGTTTTATGAAACCGACTACAAACGGTCCACCCATTCCGGTGGATCAAGCGCCGGGGATTCCGGATCTGATGAAACTAAGACCGCGGCATCCACGGATAAGAAAAGCTCACCAACGACAGGCACACCAAAGAAAGAAAGCCTCGTAAGTTAGGCCTACCGGAAAAACTGTCATACCTAATATTCGGGCCCCGCATCTGCGGGGCTCCTTACCTTTCAGGGCCTTTGCTCCTGTGGTAAGATGAGCCGTCAAACCAACAAAGGAAGGGTACAAAGACCATGACCAAAACCGATGTTCGCGTTCGTTTCGCGCCCAGTCCCACCGGGCACCTCCACGTGGGTGGCGCACGGACCGCATTGTTCAACTGGCTTTATGCACGGAAAACCGGCGGGAAATTCATCCTCCGGATTGAAGATACCGACCAGGCACGATCCACGCTGGAATCAGAACAGATCGTCAAGGATGACTTGAAATGGCTGGGTATGGATTGGGATGAAGGCCCGGAAATCGGGGGAGACACCGGACCGTACCGTCAGTCGGAACGCCGGGACCTGTACAGGGAACACGCATACCGGTTGCTGGATTCCGGTCATGCCTACCGCTGCTTCTGTACCGATGCGGAACTGGAAGCCAAGCGGGAACAGGCGGAAGCGGAAAAGCGGTCCCCCCATTATGACGGCACCTGCCGAAATCTCAGTGACGCTGAAGTTCAGGAAAAGCTGGATGCCGGCATTCCCCACACCCTCCGTTTCCGGGTGCCGGACAAGTCTTACACCGTCCATGACACGGTCCGGGGATCGGTCACCTGGGAAGCGGGCACGCTGGGCGATTTCATCATTCTCCGGTCGGACGGCATGCCGGTATACAACTTCTGCGTGGTGGTGGATGATCACCTGATGCAGATGACCCACGTGATCCGGGCGGAAGAGCACCTGCCCAATACCCTGCGCCAGCTGATGCTCTATGAAGCACTGGGATGGGACGCTCCCGCGTTTGCCCATGCGTCGTTGATCCTGGGGCAGGACCGGTCCAAGCTGTCCAAGCGCCACGGGGCCACCTCGGTGAACCAGTTCCAGGAACAGGGCTACCTGCCGGAAGCCATGGTCAACTACCTGGCGCTCCTGGGCTGGAATGAAGGAAATGACCGGGAGGAATATACCGTTCCGGAACTGATCGACGCATTTTCGCTGGAACGGGTCGTTAAGAGTCCGGCGGTGTTTGACATGGACAAGCTGAACTGGCTCAACGGCAT
>CAZDKZ010000002.1:0-55823 GCA_964506215.1 uncultured Holophagae bacterium | reverse complement strand
CACCTGTTCCATCCGCTGCGGGCACTGATTTCCGGCGAACTGTCCGGCCCCGAAATGGATGTGATGGTGAACGTACTGCTGGCCGGGGAAGACATTCCGGAGCTGGTATCCATCAAGCAGCGTTGCACCCGTTTCCTGGAGGGATTCGGCAATTGATCATCTATGGTGTAAACCCGGTCCGTGAAGTATTCCGCACCAACCGCATCCGTGTGGAACAGGTCTGGCTGTCGCTGAAAAAGCCGGGCTTCTCTCTGAAAGGTGCACCGGTCAACCGGACGGACAAGGGTACCATCGGAAAACTGACCGGCACATCCGCCCACCAGGGCATTGCCGCTGAAATCGGCGACTTTCCATACGAATCGGAACGGAAACCCTTTGGTTCGGACGCACCCATGAACCTGGTCATGCTGGACCGGGTCAACGATCCCCACAACCTGGGCGCGGCTATCCGGGTCTGTGAAGGCATCGGGGTGGACGCCATCATCATCGGCCAGCGTTACGGTACCGGGGTCACACCGGCCGTATTCAAGGTGTCCGCCGGCGCAGCCGCCCATCTGCCCGTGATCCAGGTGGAAAGCCTGCCCCACTATGCCGGTCAATTGAGAGATGCCGGTTTTACTCTGCTGGCGGTGGAGGGCGGTGCAACAGCCACACCGCTGGAACAAGCCGACCAACTGACCGGTAACCGGAACCTGTTCATTTTCGGCAGCGAAGGGGAAGGCATGTCCAGCAACCTGCTGGACAAAGTTCATCACCAGGTCACGTTGCCCATGCGCGGACAGGTCAACTCGCTGAACCTGTCCACTTCCGTGGCGGCGGCACTGTACCGCTTGATGTTGTAAGCCCCGTCACCAAATGGATTTTGGGGATTGTCATCGCAAAAAAACCTGCTTAAAATACCGCACAATGGGGTTGTGCCGGAAGGCACGTTGATGGTTAAACGGGCCGGTTGACCGGGATGGTTGGCCGGCCCGTTCCGTATTTGCCCCGGATTGAATATCCGCACGTCCGCTCACGTAGTACAATTGAAATCAACCATCCGGGAGGACAATATGAGTAATCTTGCAGCAGGCATCCCCATCGGGCTGTCCATCGGCATCGGCGCCGGTATCGGGTCAGGCATCGGCATCGGCAAAAGCGCGGGAAAGAAGGAAGTGGCGGATGCTATCCGAAACTATGCCGCAACCCATACCATTCACATTACCGGCAGTAGCGGCACGTCCGTCCCGTTGGAAGACTTCATCGGTGAAGTAACCGCTATTCAAAACTGCTCCACACCGGCCAACAGCAAGAACCAGATGATCATTTGGATCATCCTGGGCCTGCTCCTGGTAGCCGGATTCGCCGGACTTTTGTTCCTTATCCTGTGAGCAGCAACATGCAACCGGTCATTGATACCCGTCCGCTTTTCCCAATCCTGGCCCGGGACCTGAACCAGATTCTGTTGAAACTGGCTCCCTCAGCCTGGCAGACGCCCACCATATGTCCGGGCTGGTCCGTCAGCGACATCGTGGCCCATCTCCTGGACACATCATTGCGCCGGTTGTCTTTCCACCGGGACGGCATGGACATGCCCGTGCCCGACCGGCCCATCAACGAATATGAAGACCTGGTTGCGTTTCTCAATCATCTCAACGATCAATGGGTCACCGCCGCCAGGCGCTTGAGCCCGGAAGTGCTGACCGGAGCGCTATACCGGGCACAGATGGATGTGATCCGCTTTTTCAACGGGTTGGACATGAAAACCCCGGCTTTCTTCCCGGTGGCCTGGGCGGGGGAAGCCGAATCCACCTGCCGGTTTGATATTGCCCGGGAATATACCGAGTGGTGGATCCACCAGGCCCAGATCCGGCTGGCGCTGGGTCAACCCCGCCAATTGGAACGATACCTGTTTTTCCCGCTGGTGGACACCCTGATGCGCGCGTTGCCCCATCACTATCGGGACACCGAGGCGGAAACCGGTGCGACCGTGCGCGTCACCGTTTCCGGAAACGGTGGCGGCAACTGGACCATTGTCCGCGGACCGGACAGCTGGGCATGGATGGATCAATTTCATGACACGCCAACGGCAACCGTCATCCTGGAACCGGAAACCGCCTGGCAACTGTTCAGCAAGGCCCTTCATGGGGAGCGCGCCAGGGATTACATTGAAATCCAGGGAGATGTCGAACTGGGACTGCCATTGACACGGTTGGTTTCGGTAATGGCCTGACCCCTTGATCCTGTTGACAGGACCTGTCCCCTTGCATACAATGACATGTTCTTTGCGAGAGCGGGCATAGCTCAGTTGGCAGAGCGCAAGCTTCCCAAGCTTGAGGTCGCGGGTTCGACCCCCGTTGCCCGCTCCATTTTTTTCCTGCCGAAAACCGGATTCCATTGCCTGCGCAGGCCCCATGCAGTACCATTAAGTTATGAAATCGCACCGAGTTTGCCGGTATTCCTTCGGGATCATAATGATTTTATGCCTGATGGCGGGTACCGTCGTGCTGGCCGGTCAGAAGCCGGACACACCTGCCTTGTCAGCGGAACAGAAACTGGCCGCACTGCTGGCCGAAGCGGAAGAGCTGGAATACAAGGACACCCGTAAATCAAAGGAACTCCACGAGGAAGCGCTTGCGCTGGCCATTGAGCTGGATGACACCTGGGGACAGATCGCCGCCCGGATCGGGATCGGCAGCGCCATCAGCAGAATGGGTGACAACACCGGTGCCATCCGACAATACCGGACTGCCCTGGACTTAAGCCAACAGATTGACGATCCTGAATTGCTCTCCGACATCCATATTTCACTGGGAACCAGTTACTTTGATCTGGGCGATTATGAACGGGCGCTGATCAGCTACCAGGAATCGCTGCGACTTCGGGAGGGGACCGGGGACCGGGAGCGGATCGCCAAGTCCCGGACCAACATCGGTAATGTCTATTGGATGATGGAAGAACATGAAAAGGCGCTGGTGGAATTTGAACAGGCACTGGATGCTTTCCGGGAAATCGGGTTTGAACTGGGTGTCGCCGGGTTGTCCATCAACGTAGGCAAGGGGTACCTGAAGTTGGACAAGCCTGCCGAAGCGATGAACATGTTCACGCAATCACTGGAACTGTTTACAGAACTGGACAACCCCTACGGAACTGCCATGGCCAATGCCTGTATCGGGGACATGCTGATGGCCCAGGGAAAACCGGAAGCTGCACTTGCCCGTCATATCCGGGCATTGGAAACCCGCAAGGAAGCCGGGGATGCCAAGGGCGAGATTGACTCCATGGTCGCCGCGGCAGAATCCTGTGTGCTGTTGAAGCGGTTTGACGAAGCCCATGAATACCTGCGCATTGCGCTGGCACGTGCCATTGAACGGGAAATGCCCAACGAGCAGAAACACGTATACCGGGTATACACCGATCTATACGAAGCCCAGGGCAGACAGGACAAAGCCCTGTCCTTCTATCGGAAGTATGTAGACCTCCGGGAAGAATTGCAGCGTGGGGAGAAAGAACAGAATATCCAGGAAATCCAGGCCCGCTACAAGGTGGAGCAGGAGCTGGAAACGCTGCAACATGAAGCGGACATGGCAGAACTGGAACTGCGGCTGGCCATGGACAACCGGAATCTCTGGATCATGCTGGCCGCCATCACCGCACTCCTGGGTACCATATCCCTGATCCTGTATTTCCAGAAAGCGGCTGCCAACCGGAAACTCTTCCGCCTGGCACGAATGGACCCGTTGACCGGACTCTCCAACCGGCGGGACATGCTGGAACAAATCAACCAGGAGTTTGCCCGTTCCCGGCGATCCGGTAATCCATTCGCTCTGCTGATGCTGGATGCCGACCAATTCAAGAAAATCAACGATGAATATGGCCATGCGGTGGGAGACGAAGTGTTGGTATGGCTGGCCGGCCGAATTCAACGGATGCTCCGTGAATCGGACCGTGCCGGACGGTGGGGGGGGGAGGAATTCCTGATCCTGCTGCCCTATACCGGCATGTCCGGATCCACCCGGTTTGCCGAAAGACTGTTGGAAGAGATTACAGCCGTTCCCTTTAAGAACGATGACGTTACCATCCATCTCACTGTCACCATCGGCGTCGCCAAGGCAGACCTGGACCGGGACAAGAACCCGGAAGGCTTGATCAACCGGGCGGATACCGCCATGTACACCGGAAAAGAACAGGGACGTAACCAGGTGGTGGTGGCCAACTGGAATGGCGTATAGCCATGGTTCCAATTGACAGATAACCGAACCAGTCGGTACCATTTAACCATCCGAAAAACTGATGAACCGGAAAACCTTCCGGGGTGGGGAGTATTATGGACGCGAAGATTCGGGAAAAAAAGGATCTCATCGCACAATGGGCGTTTGACACACGATCCATCCTGGGCCGTTTTCACCTCTGGCTGGACGACGTGGAAGTGGAATGGCTGCGGGGAACACCGCAAAAAGAATTCACCCGTGAAATTTCTTTTGTGAACGGCGGTATCGAGCGACTGTTTGCCATGACCGGTGCGGTAACAGCGATGGGCACCCAGATCTTCGGCCGGTTCGGCGAAGGCGCCGACAAAGACAAAGCGGGGCTGAACCAGGTCAAGAAGGACGCGGATGCCATTTCCGCTTACATCATGAGTGAAAGTCTCTGGTATCTGTCCCGTCAATTGCCGGAAAATCACGCCATCATGGTGTCGCTGGGCGAAGGTCTCATGCCCAAGGCCGGGGAAACGCCGGAAATGGGATCTAACCCCCTGCTGGGATTCGGACGGGTATATGCCCGGCCCGAAGTGGCCCGATGGCTGGACCGCCGGGTACAGCGGTTGATCAATGACCCGGAATATGGCTGGGAGCTGTTTTACCGGGAAACTGCGGACGCCGGGATCACCATCTGGGGAACCGCCATTGACACATTGGAGAACACATCCCGATTCGCCAAGGGCAAGGAAACCGGACCCATGACCATCCTGCACCTGTTCAACCAGCCCCTGCATGTGACCCGGCCCTATGAAGGGTACATGGGCAATCTGTTCCTGCCCAAAGCCGTGGTTGACAAGGCAGATGAGCAGTCCATTCTCATCAACTTCAACACCCCCCGGAAACTGGTACTGGAAGCAATTGCGGCCGCTTACCCGGACATCAGCAAAGAAAACATTCACGTGTGGACACTTCGGGGAAAGAGCCGGGAACACCGGATCGGCGGTCTCTGGCAGGAATGGGAGGCCCTGGGGGTTCACGTGGTGGATGACGGCTGGCAGATGCCGGACGGCAACCCGGTTTTTGCGGATTCCGGTACTTACGCTCCCACCTACGCCATCCGGTACTGGAAGGATACGGACGGCAACGCCCACCTGTTCTTCGTGGACGGATACGCGGCCTCGGCCGAAGCCATGCAGGCCGCTTCCCTGGCACCCATGCTGGGGTTGAAAGCGTTTCTCTCGGTGTTCACTTCCACCTTCAAGCTCCCCTATGACAAGGAGCGGCTGGTCATGCACCTGGATCCGGACCATGAAAATTTTGCGGCCAGGCTGGGAGAATTACTGGGAGAACCGGTGGATAGCGAAACCGTCACCCGATACAGGGAAATGATCCATGAGGCACTGGACGCCGGTATTCCCCTGGACCGATTGAATATTACCGCGGATGATTTTTTTCCGGAGAAGATCTGGGACGTGATGGCCATCTCCGGCTACATGTGCAAAGACCCGTATTCCGGTGCGGATGGTGTGGAAGAAATTGAACCGGGTATTTTCCGGGTAGTGGTACGCCAGGCGACCCCCCATGGTGACAAGCGCATCACGTTTACCTTACGTTTCATGGAAAACCGGGAGGAAAGCCGTCTGGTGTTCAGCCCGCTGCTCAACCGGTTCTTCTACGGTCAGGATTATGAAACCCGTGCGGTCAAAATCTCCGATTCCGGCAGAATCCGAAATGAACTCCAGACCCTGTGTTCCGAAGCATTGGAGTTCTTCAATAACGGCGATCACATGCGGGTCCACTTTGACCGGATTCCGGACGAAGTGATTTCCGCTGAACACCGGGACATCCTGATGAACGTACTGACCTGGTACAAGATCCACCATCCCATCTGGTTCTCCTGGCTGGAACTTGTCCCTTCCGGAGAGCAATCATGACCGGTCCGGCTGAAGTGTCTGATCAGCAAGGCGTTCGTGAATCGGTGATTCCTGCCCAGGCCACGTTTACCGGCGACCTGAAAACACCCGGTGATGTCCGGATCAACGGCAAGGTGGAAGGCAACGTGGTTTCCAGAGGGACCGTACGGATTAACGGCACGGTATCCGGGGACGTGAACGGAGAGATCATTATCTGTTCCGGCACGGTGCGGGGGAACCTGAAAGCAAAACAGCTGGTGGAACTGAAATCCGGCTGTTTCGTCCGGGGAGACATCAAAACGCCCTCGGTCATTCGATCCGAGGGCGCTTCCCATAACGGCAAAATTCTCTAGTCGATTTATCGTTCGCCGGGATATTGCTCCAACGCGGCTTTCATCAATTCCATGGAGCGGGCCAGCTCTTCGCACTTGATAATGTAAGCGATCCGGACTTCGTCCATTCCCAGACCCGGCGTGGCATAGAAACCGTTTCCGGGTGCCACAAGTACCGTTTCGTTGTTGTCTTCAAATTGGGTCAGCATCCAGGATGCAAAGTCAAACGCATCTTTCACCGGCAGCTTCGCCTGTACATAAAACGCCCCGTTGGGCTTCTTGCAGAACACACCGTCCATGGCCATCAACCCATCATAAACCACGTCCCGACGCCGACTGTATTCGTCCCGGACCTGGTCAAAGTATGCCTTGCCCAGCTTGTGGACTTCCATGGCAGCCACCTGTTCCACTGTTGGCGGACAGAGCCGCGCCTGTCCCATCTTCAGGATCGCATCCATCACCTTCGGGTTTCGGCAGGCTACCTGGCCCATCCGGGCGCCGCACAGGGAAAACCGCTTGGACAGGGAGTCTACGATAATCCCGTAATCTTCGAATCCCGGTTCGGCCAGAATGGAATTGTGCTGACCTTCGTATACGAATTCCCGGTAGACTTCATCGGAGACCAGGAACAGGTCATGTTCCCTGCATAGCGATTTCAACGCATCAATTTCTTCTTTTGTATAGGCATAGCCGGTGGGATTCCCGGGATTGCAGATCATGATCGCCCGTGTCCGGTCGGTGATCCTGCCCGCGATATCGGCGATCGGCGGCAATGCATACCCATCTTCGGCCTTTGCAGTAACCGGTACCACCTTGCAGCCCACGATGTTGGCAAACCCGTTGTAATTGGCATAGAACGGTTCTGAGATGATCACTTCATCGCCGGGATCGGTAATGGCCGCCATCACGAATACGATGGCTTCACTGCCGCCCGTTGTAACCAGCACATCGTCGGCGGTTACGTCGATTCCAAGACCGGTATAGTACCCGGCCAGAACTTCCCGGTATTCCGGAATGCCACCGGAAGGACCATACTTGATCACGGTTTCCGGATAGTTCCGGTACACGTTCATGTATTCCATCGGGGTTTCAATATCCGGCTGACCGATATTCAAGGGATAGATGTGGTCCCGTTCATGACGTACCTTCAGAAACGCACCTTCCAGCCGCCGCATCGGCGATGCCGGCTGTTCAACTCCGCGCATGGAAATGTTCTTGGCCATCTCGTCTCCTGTATGCACAGACAAGCGTGTCTGCATGATTTCAAATCGGGTTCATTATAGTCCAGACCGTAACGCTCCGCCAGATGTCAATTCAACAGTGATGTACCGTAAAACGCGATGGAAAAATAGGTAACCAGGCCGATCAGGTCATTGGATGCCGCGATAAAGGGGCCGGTGGACACCGCCGGATCAAACCCAAGTTTTTTCAATACAATGGGCAAGAGTGAACCATACACGGCCGAGATAGCCACCGCCATGAACATGGCAATACCCACCGTGGCGGGCAGGATAAACCAGGCCAGCTTGGTATCACCGTTGAGAAAATAGCTGAATCCGAAAGCCACCATCCCGAACAGAAGCCCGATCAGGAAACCGACCTTGATCTGGCTGAAGAAGATGCTTCGCCACTGGGTTTCATCCACCCGCTGCAACGCCAGCTCCCGGGCCATGATGGTGGTACTCTGGATACCGATATTGCCTGCTGTTGCGTTGATCATGGGCATGAATACCACGTAAGCCGCGAAATAGATAAACGTGGTCTCGATTCGGGACAGCAGCGCCGCCACCAGAAAGGTGCCCAGGAACGCCGGCAGCAGCCAGGGGAGACGGATCCGCGCGATCTTCCAGGGATTTCCCCGGTAGAGCAATTCTTCTTCGGTGGTACCGGCCAACCGGTAAATGTCTTCTTCCGCTTCTTCCCGGATGACATCGATCACGTCATCAACGGTGATAATCCCGGCCAGTTGTCCCTCCATGTCCACAACCGGAATGGCCAGCAGGTCATACTGGGAAACAATGGAGGCCACTTCTTCCTGGTCGGTATCCACGGTCACCTGGATCGGATTCCGGGTCATGATTTCCTTCAGCGGATCGGAGGGTTTGGACAGCAGCAGCTGACGCAATGACAGGACACCGGACAAGCCGGCCTGTTCATCCACCAGGTACAGGTAGAACACCATTTCGGCTTTATCTTCCAATTCCTGCAGCTGCTCAATTGCCTGTTTGACCGTTAATTCCTGGGACAGGGAGAAATAGTCCGTGGTCATGATACGACCAGCAGTTTCATCCGGGTAGAGCAGCTGTTCTTCCACCTGGGGCGTGTCCTGGATCAGTGCAAGGACATCCTCCCGCCGCTCTTCCGGCAGGTATTCCAGAATCGAAACAGCGTCATCGGTATTCATCAATTTCAGAATCGGTGCCAGCTGATCGTTTCCCAGCTGTCCCGCCAGTTCCACCACCAGCGGCTCATCCAGTTCGATGAGCATTTCCGCGACCACGTCTATGGCCCGTTTCAACAGGAATGCCATCAGTGCCTGGCGGTTCTGTGGTTTCAGCACCTCAAAAGTGGCCGCCAGTTCGGAAGGGTGGACTTTTTTCACCAGGTTCAGAAGGTGGGAATGGGCACTTCTCCGCAGGAACTTCTTCACAGATTCGGCAATAAACGCAATCTTTGGATTAATCATGTGACCTCCCTTCTGAAACCGCTACCATTATACCCGATGAAAGGACTGAGTTCCCGGCCCTTTCCTGACAAACAACTTGAGTCCGTACAGGCCGAATACGAATCCACCGATATGGGCGAACCAGGCCACCCCGCCGCCACCGGCACCCAGTGACAACAGACCGTTGATCACCTGGAAGGCAATCCACAGACCGATGAAGAAGACGGCCGGTATCATCACAATGTCAATAAAAATGAATACAAAAATAAATGTCCGGACCCGGGCCTGGGGAAACAGGATCATGTAGGCGCCCAGCACACCGGACACCGCGCCGGAAGCACCCACCACCGGGACAGCCGATGACAGGTTGAAAATCACATGCACCAGGGTGGCTATCAGGCCGGACAGCAGAAAGAACATCAGGAACTTCCCGCGCCCCATCCGGTCTTCCACGTTATCCCCGAAGATCCATAAAAACCACATGTTGCCGGCCAGGTGCATGAAATCCGCATGGGTAAACATGGAGGTAAACAGGTTGAAAAACGGGTGAACCGAAGGGGACAGGTACAGGTTCCGCATATGGGTGAATTCCACCGGAATCAGGCCCAGGTTGATGATTGCCTGTCGGTAGGCCGGTTCCCCCTGGATCAGGAAGAACAGGTATACCAGCACGTTAATTGCGATCAGCCCGATGGTTATGACAGGCTGTCGGACAGTTGGATTGTCGTCCCGGAAGGGGAAAAACATGTTGTCACCTCGAAAATCAAAAACTGCCTCGGCCCATCCATCCTACACGATGACAAGAACTTGAGCAATCGCTCGGGTTTTAATTCACAAATTCAGCCAGATTCCCTCCTTGAATCGGGGGATGCTGTGTATAATGATGTCATCTTTTTCTTTGCATCACCGTTTTTAGGAACGGCTCATCATCAATTTCAGGGGAGGAAATTACATGAGCTATCTGAGTCAGGTGTTCGATGGGCTGGTTGCCCGCAATCCTGGGGAAGACGAATTTCACCAGGCAGCGAAAGAAGTGTTTGAATCGCTGGAAATCGCTGTTGCACAGCACCCTGAGTTTGAGCGCACGAGGTTGATTGAACGGCTCGTCGAGCCGGAACGTGTCGTAATGTTCCGCGTACCGTGGGTGGATGACCGTGGCGAAGTCCAGGTCAACCGCGGTTTCCGGATCGAATTCAACAGCGCAATCGGACCCTACAAGGGCGGCCTTCGCTTTCACCCTTCGGTGAAGCTCGGCACACTGAAGTTCCTCGCTTTTGAACAGATCTTCAAGAACGCGCTGACCACCATCCCGATGGGCGGTGGCAAGGGCGGTTCCGATTTTGATCCCAAGGGCAAGTCCGACAATGAAGTCATGCGTTTCTGCCAGAGCTTCATGTCCGAATTGTGGCGTCACATCGGCGCATATACCGACGTTCCCGCCGGTGACATCGGCGTGGGCGGTCGTGAAATCGGTTTCCTGTATGGCCAGTACAAGCGGCTGAAAAATCAGTTTGAAGGCGTCCTGACCGGCAAGGGTATCAACTGGGGCGGCAGCTGGGTTCGCAAGGAAGCAACCGGATACGGCCTGGTGTACATTGTCCAGCGGTTCCTGCAGGACGTACACAACACCGATCTGAACGGTAAGGAAATTGTGATGTCCGGTGCCGGCAACGTGGCCATCTATGCTGCTGAAAAAGTCCATCAGTTGGGCGGCAAGGTGATTACCATGTCCGACTCCCGCGGATGCGTTGTGGACAAGGATGGTATCGACCTGGACCTGATCAAAGAAATCAAGGAAGTTCGCCGCGGTACGCTGCGTGAATATGTTGAAAAACGGACAGGCGCCGAATATTCCGACAACCGTGATGATGTCTGGCAGGTCAAGGGCCACGTGGCTCTGCCCAATGCCACCCAGAATGAACTGGACCTCAATTCCGCCAAGGCCCTGGCTGCCAACAACTGCATGGTTGTGGGTGAAGGTGCAAACATGCCCACCACCCTGGACGGAACCAAATATCTGCTGGAAAATGGTGTTGGATTCCTGCCGGGCAAAGCTGCAAACGCCGGCGGCGTAGCCGTTTCCGGTCTGGAAATGGCACAGAACAGCTATTTCACCCAGTGGACCTTCGAAGAAGTGGACCAGAAGCTGCAGAACATCATGAACAATATCTGGACCAATATCTCTGATACCGCAAACAAGTATGGCGTGGAAGGCAACTATGTCCACGGCGCCAACATCGCGGGCTTCATGAAGGTTGCATCCTCCATGATGGACCAGGGTGTTGTCTGATCCCAGGCGGATCAATCTCAAATAGAAAAACAGTTATTTGGAATCGGGCGGCTTCGGCCGCCCCTTTTTTTTGTGATCAGTTGGCGGGATCCGGCTCTTCGTCGGGAAAGATGATTGTGCCAATGCTGGTGCGACCGTCAATCCGGATATTCAACGGCCGATCCAGTCGGACGTGGCGAATATAGTCCCCGGTGGCAACTGCGGGCTGGTCCGCCAGCCATTCCCAGTTCACCTGGTTGTGCTCATCCGGCCGTCCCACTGCGAAATAGCCCAGATGCATGGACACCATGTTGTGAAAAAAATGGCTGCCCTGGGACGGGTCCACGCGGAAATTGTCCAGGCTGGCCTCCACGAAGATCCTGGCCTGCGATACCTGGGCCCATTCCACCGGAATGCCCAACCAGGGATCCGAGGTCGCCCAGCGACCAAATCCCATCAGAACGCAGTTTCGTTCCTCATCGGCCAGTTGCCGGTTGAATCGCCCGATTTCCCGGGCAATTTCCATGGTTTTTGACGGGGCAAACCGGCAGGGCGGTACATACACAATATCGGTCAGCCCTTCAAAGCGTCCATTGCCCAGCGCCTTTCCCGAAGCGCAAACCAGTGTGCCCGCGGGCTTCGCTTCCGAAACCACGTCAAACTGTTCCCGCCCCGCAACCATGGGACGGATCTGGAGAAAGTTGAACGATCCCTTCCATGCTTCGTCCCGCTCCAGTTTCACCGCGAATTCAATCTCCACCGGCGAACCGAACGCGTCCCGACCCACCGCCAGGGCTTCGGACAGAATTTCCCCCAATGGGAACATCCGATACTTTGTGAGATGGGCGAAGGTTATCACCTTGGGTCCGTCCAATGCCACCGAGTCCCGGAACCGGCCGTCATCCGGACAATAGGTACTGCCCACAAAGAACAGGGAGCCGTCCGTCAACGCGGTTTCCAATTCGGGCTGCACCAGGCTGAAATCCTCGGAACTCTTGATCTTCATGGCGGGGTCGGACATATCCAGCGCGTAGAACCGGGACTGGCTGTTGCGCATGAATTCCCCCACCGAACCATAGGGCGGTACCGCGGCCGGGTTCTTCGGAGAGAACCGGTAGACATGTCCCCCCTCCACCACGCCCTTCCCCAGACCCAGTACCACGTAGGCCACCCCGTCCTCAGGCTTCATACCGGTGAACGGGTAGAAATTATAGGACTGGGCCACACCGGACACCACCGGGTAGAACCGGTCCCCGTATTGTTTCCCGACAACCTGCTGGATAATGACACCCATTTTTTCTTCTTCGATCCGGAAATTGGAACTGCGGGCATATTGCTTGGGTGACTGGTAGTATACCGATGCATACACCAGCTTGATAGCGGTGGACAGTTGCCGCTCCCGCACCTTTCTGTCCGGATGACTGTTGGGCAGCATGAAGGTTTTGTACAGCCCGGCAAACGGCAGGGCCTTGGAATCCTCCAGCAGGGAAGAGGAACGGACCGCGATGGGATCATGTACATCAGCCAGGAACTGGCGAATCGCTTTCCGGACGACCTCGGGCATCCGGCCCTTGCGGAACAACCGGTTGACATCCTTGTCCGTTTCACAGGCCAGTGCCCGGTCATGGAGATCGTTCTCCGCGATAAACGCATCAAACAGGTCGGTACCCAGCACGAACGTATCCGGAATGGTGATTTCCACGTTTGGATACTGCATGGTCTCCCGCAACCGGGGTAACAGGCTGTTGAGGAACGCGATCCCCCGGGCCTTACCGCCGATGGAACCGCTGCCCAGACGGACAAAATGATGCTGCTTGTCAAACCGGGTGGGGCCGAAATCGGTAATGGTCCCGCTTAACTCCTGGGTCAACAGACGTCCCAGGGTGACCGCGATAAATTCACGGACACCGGTAACATCCTTGAAATCGGACATTTTCTTGGGGCGCAACACCTCGGCCATCTCAAACTCGCCCCGGGCACGGAGCCAGATGGAAATATGGTTGCGTGATGCATGGTAGATCAGGCTTTCATCCGGAATGGTTCCCATGATCTGGATCATCTCCTGGATGTCCCGGGCCCGGGCCACTTCCTCCCCGTCCGGTTTACGAAAACAGAAATCACCGAACCCGAAGTTGTTCAACATGAAATCCCGCAATTCCTGCTCCATGGTGGAAGAGTCTTTCCGAAGAAACGCGAAACCGGAATCCGCCAACTGCTCTTCCAGGCCCTTTTCCATGGACTGGATCAGGATGGGCAGATCGGGGATCCGTTCCCGGACTTCGTTTGCCAATTGCAGTCCGGCCTTCGGATCCAGCTCCCCCTCCCTGGGGAACCGGACATCGGTGATCACGCCCAGCAGGTTCTTCCGGTATCGCTGCACCAGCTTGGTGGCCTCCTCGTATGTCTCCGCCATCAGGATCTTGGGTCTGGCTCGAACCCGGAGCAATCGCTGATAGTCGTTGACCGAAGCGGAAATCAGGTATCGTGTCTGCCCCAGCACCTCGGTGTACAGCACCGGGAACAGGTAGGAATGATACCAGGGGGAATCCTCCACCAGCAGGATGGCCTGGACCCCGTTGGCGGTGTCGGCCGGGGCGTTTTTCATGTCTTCCACATACTTGATGATGGCCAGAAGAATCTTGGTATCCCCGAACCAGTAGAACACCTTGTCAATGGTTTTCAGTTTCCGGCGGGCCAGCAGCAGGTCGCGGGAGACCGGCTCATAGGTCAACATCACCACGGGAAGACCCGGATGCATCACCTTCACCCGGCGTCCGAACTCCAACGGGGGCATTCCCTGGAGGTGGGGCATGGTGATGACCAGGTCAAAACTCATCCGTTCCAGTAATTCCAACGCCTCTGCCGCCGTGGAGACCCGGATAATCTTGGGAATGAACCGGAGGTTCAAATCCACGTATTCGCCGAAAATCCGGTCGGATATCCGGCCATCCTCTTCCAGGACGAACGCGTCGTACAGACTGGACACCAGGAGAATTTCCCGCACCCGATATTGCATCAGGTCATGAAAACCACTGAACTTGGGAACATAATCGCCGCTGATCTTCTGCATCTGCACCTCACGCGCATCTCATCAGGATTTGGACTAGATGATACAACGTGAGCACGTTTCATGTAAAATGGCAGTTGAAAACAAGTCGAAGGAGTATCATGCGCCAGGAAGTTGTTGAACGTGCGTTTATCATCAGCCGGATCATCACCCGCTACCCGGTTCTGGCGGACCAGGTCCGCCGAACCATGCGGAGGCTGCTGGCAGACAGCTCAGGTATCACCAACGACTTTCTGATGGAGGAAGCACACCGGAAAGCCATCGAAGACCAGCAGATCGAGGGTGTCGTCGAGCCGCTGGAGGCAGAAACCGGTCAACGATGGGAAGCCCGGGTGATTGAGCACTATCGTCAACTCACCGACTATTATTTTGCGCTCCATCACAAGGTGGACGACGTTGTGGCCATCATGGATGAAATCAAGGTCCAGCACATGGACCTTCACCAGGTGGTGGAATCGGGCGAAGTGGAAGCCACGCTCTTTCACAAGGTACAACAGGCCGGGGACACCGATGAAGCCACCGGTGAGCTGCTGAAAGTCAACCTGATCCGCACCATCTTCAGCGATCAACTGGATTTTATCGGTATCGCCAAGCGGTTCTTCACCCTGAGCGATCTGCAGGAAATCAAGGCCCGGATTATCGGCACCGGTAAAGTGGGGGGGAAGGCAGCCGGCCTGCTGCTGGCAGCCAGCATGATCCGGAAAGCCGCCGAGCAGAACCCGGATGTACCGGAAATCCGGACACCGGCCTGTTATTTCATCGGATCCGACGTGTTCTACAACTTCTTTGAAGAAAACCGCTGTAAATTCTATAAATCCCAGAAATACAAACCGGTAGAACAGGTTCGGGCGGAATATAACAAGATCCGGGAGACCATCCGGAACTATGCGTTGCCCTGGTCGGTGGTAATCAAGCTGCGAAACCTGTTGAACAAATTCCAGGGTAAACCCCTGATCGTTCGTTCTTCCTCGCTGCTGGAAGACAACGTGTCGACATCGTTTGCGGGAAAATATGAAAGTGTGTTCGTGGCCAACAACGGCACGACGGACGAAAACCTGGAAGAACTCCTGGATGCCATCCGCTTTGTGTATGCATCGGTGTTTTCACCGGACGTGATCGCTTATCGTAAAGAAAAGAAGCTGCTGGACTATGATGAACGCATGGGCATTTTGATCCAGAACGTCGTTGGCAAACGTCGGGGGGACGTGTTTGCGCCCTTCCTGGCCGGCGTCGGGTTCTCGCTGAACATGTTCCGCTGGAGCCAGCGGATCCGGGAAGAGGAAGGCATGTTGCGGCTGGTCATGGGACTGGGCACCCGGGCCGTGGGACGGGTGGGCAATGATTATCCCCGGATGGTCCCCCTGTCTGAACCGACCCTGCGTCCCGAAAAGAATCCCAAGGACATCATGCGCTATTCGCAGAAACAAATTGATGTGTTGGACTTGAACAGCAGTGAGTTGACCGAGGTGTCTGTCCAGCGCTGTGACAAGGCATTTCATCATGCCGAAGTGGGCATGGCCATGTCGTTGCATCGGGACGGCTACATCCTGGACAGCTGGTTTGACCGGTCTCCCGGTGATCGGCTGGTGGCCACCATGAATGAAGTTCTCCGGTCAAATTTCCCGGTCCATTACCGACAGATCCTGAAAATCCTGAAGGAAAGCTGGGGTATGCAGGTGGACACCGAGTTTGCCATCGACTTCGACACCGAGAAACGACACATGGATATCTATCTGCTCCAGTGCCGGCCGCTGTCCATGAACAAAGGCATGGCCCCGGTGGAATTTCCCGAAGTCAAATCCGAAGAACAGGTACTGTTCAAGGCCACCGGCATCACGCCCTGCGGGCTTGCGGACAATATCCGCTACCTGGTCATGGTCCATCCGGACGCTTACTACGGCATGGAAATGGAACAGCGTCGTCATGAAGTGGGCCAGGTGGTGGGCCGGCTCAACCGTCTACTGCCTCCGAAAAGCTTCATCCTGTTCGGACCCGGACGCTGGGGAACGGTGGATGTGAAGCTGGGCGTCCACGTGGGGTATGGCGATATCAGCAATGCATCGGTACTGGTGGAACTGGCGGACGGCTCCCAGGGATACACGTCCGAAGTGTCCTACGGTACCCATTTCTACCTGGACCTGGTGGAAGCCCAGATATACCCGCTGTCCATCATGTTGGAACAGAAGGACACCTGCTTCAACATGGACTGGATCCGGAAGCAGGCCAATATCCTGGATGACCTGTTGCCGGATGAATCGGAAATGGCCCCCATTATCCAGGTGATTGACCTGGAACAGGTGGAAAAAGGCCGGCGCCTGTCGGTCTACATGAGCCTGCGCAAGGGCCGCAGCCTGGCCGTGTTTGAAAAACCATGATTACGTCAGCCGACAATCCCCGTATCCGGGAGTTGAAAAAACTCACCAGCCGGAAATATCGACGCAAACTGGGACGCTTCCTGGTAGACGATCCCAAGACCATCCGCGAAGCGCTGGATGCCGGTTTGACTCCGGAAGCCATTTACACCAGCCGACCGGAGGAACAGCGATTTGAAAACGAAACCGCAGTGGCGGAAAACCTGTTGGCGCCGGTGTCCGACCAACCCTCGTTCAGCGGATGGATCGCGGTCTTCCCGATGCCGGACATGACAACGGCTCTGAACACCAGACGGTGTTTGATCCTGGAAGACCTGCAGGATCCCGCCAACCTGGGTGCCATCTGCCGGTCCGCCGTCTTGCTGGGCATTGACAGTGTCTGGATGACGCCAGATTGCGCCGATCCGTTCAGCCTGAAAACGGTCCGCACCGCCAAGGGGGCCATATTCCGGCTGAAACTGGTTCGAATTGACCTGGACGCAATCCTGACGTCAATGAAGCACCAGGGCCTGCCCATTATCGGGGCGGACACCCGGGACGGCGTTCCACTGAGCAGCTTCCGCCCACCGGCCGGTTACGCACTGGCATTGGGACACGAGGGACAAGGAATATCCGAAACCCTGCGCCAGGCCTGCGGCCATACCGTGACCATTCCCACCACGGGAGCATTGGAATCCCTCAACGTGTCGGCGGCCGCAGCCATCCTGCTCCACCATCTTTTCAACAGTCAACCACTGGATTCCTAACGAGATATTTTTTTGACCATTTCACACTTGACAAAATCGGACGGCTTCCATACAATCACATGGCTGTCGGGGCCATGCTCATTGGTCTTCGGCCAACATATGGGCCCATAGCTCAGTTGGTAGAGCATCTGCCTTTTAAGCAGGGAGTCGATGGTTCGAATCCATCTGGGCTCACCATTCTTTTACAACGTTTTGGACTTATGCGTCCCCATCGTCTAGCCTGGCCTAGGACACCGGCCTTTCACGCCGGCGACAGGGGTTCAAATCCCCTTGGGGACGCCATTTTTTTGTCTGCTTTACACGTTATTCCCACACCAAGATAATCCACTCATGAAACTGTCTCAGCAACAGGCAGGTCGTATCTTTCGTTTTCGCACAAACAAGAAACGGGGGACCCATGGCCCCCCGCTATTTCAGCCCATTCATTGCCCGTCAATAATCAGTTGGGCAACTGTGCCCCCACACCCTTCAGCGAACCGAACAGTTTCAATGCATCGGCCACCGGATACCGGTTCATGAACATGGTCACACTTGTCTTCAGTTTGCCCTGCTTGGGCAGACCCATCACTTCCCGGAGCACGTTGGCCGGAGAATCCGGGTTGTAGTCCGCCGTTTCACTGTAGCGTGCAGCCAGGAAACCTTCCAGATAATCCTTGTTAATGGCCAGCGGCCCTGGCAGATCCGCTTTATTGCCACGAACACTATCAAATTCAAAGTCAGCGAAGTCCATCACAGATACCCGTTCCAGCTGACCCTGGCCCGGTTCGGTGTACATCATGTCCCCCTGCTTGTTCAGGAAAAAGATATTGTTATCCATCCGAAGCCATTCATCCAGGTTGAACCGGGTGTTGTCCACGCCTGTCAATACGCTCAACCCGATAATATTGTCATGAATATCATAAGAAAGCTTGGTCATGACCCGAATGCCATATCCCATATCCTGCATGTCTTTCAACCGGCTCCAGGTAAACAGCACGGTGTTATGCCCGATTTCAACATGCCCGCCTTTTTCGGTTGGACCCTTGGGGCCTTTTTTGCCGCCTGTACCAAAAATTTCGATCGCCGCCATCCGGTTGGCCACAAATACATTGTTCAGAATTCGGAAGTTTCCATCCTTATGGCCACCCTGAATAGCAAACTTGGCACTGTTCATGAATATGCAATTCTGGATCAACACATCCCCGGCGGAAGCGGTGGACGGGAAATAGATACACTGCTCCGTAACCGTCGGTTTATCCCCTTTCTGACGATTGTATTTGGGTGGCAGGTGTAACAGCCCGGTTTCGCATCCAATCGGCTTACCTTCGTTGTCCGAATAGGAATTTCGCATGCCCATATCAAATATGATGCCATCCACCACAATCTGGTCACCCTTTGCGCTCTTTTTGAACGTCAGAAGTGCTTTCCGGCTCTTTGCGGCACTGGCATTGTCCGGTTGTATCAAGGTCAGATTCTTCAGAATGTTCCGTTCACCAAAATCGGATGAATATCCGCCCAGCAGGGATACCGGAACCATTGCCTCCAGGTAACCCTTGCCGCGCATACCAAAGTAGTTTCCTTCCGCAATGTGAATGGTATCTCCCGCCTTGGCCAGCTTCAACGCTTTGTCAATGTTCTTCAGCGGCGCTTCCTTGGAGCCGGCATTTCCATTACTCCCGGTTGCCTTGGAAACGTAAAGGTCTCCGGACATACCCGAGACACTCATACCCAAAACAGCAATCAATACCATTATCTTTCCCCACCACTTCCTCATGCATACCTCCTTCGATTTCACACATTCCCGCCTCGCAACAACTTGCGGACACATGTAATCGCAGTTCGAATGAATAGATGTTATGGAATCAACGGGGGTTTGTCAAACCATCGGATACAACAATCAAGTAACCAGTCAAACAACCTTTTACCCGATTCTCCGTAGCACCTGTTACCTGATCAACCGAAACGCAAACCGGGGGGAAAAGCAATGTTCTGTAAACATACCGCCATTTTGTTCATTGTTCTGGCCGGGATAACGGTTGTGAGCTTTGCCGCGGACACCGCTATTCCATTTGACGAAACCAACTGGGAACTGGGCCGGGCCAAGGTGGTCAAGCACCTGGATCGGGATGCCCTTGTGGGAAGTGCCAACCTGAAGGACGTGGCATTCACGGACGGGACCATCCAGGTGGATATCGCCTGCACCGGCGCCCGATCCTACCCGGGTATCGTGTTCCGCAGTGACGCAACCGGTACGTATGAGATCGTTTATCTGCGACCCCATCATGGCACTACATTTGAAGACGTGGTGCAATATACGCCCACATATCGGAACGTGTCCTGCTGGCAGCTGTTCAACGGACCGGGAAAGACCGCATCCGCCGATTTGAGGCCCGGTCAGTGGATCACCTTGAAACTGGAGATTTCCGGCGACCGGTGCCGGGCATTCCTGGACGATGATCCCCAGCCGGTACTGGATATTCAGCACCTGGCACTGGGAACCCGGTCCGGCGCCATTGGCGTCCACGGGCCTGCCAACGGATCCGCGTTTTTCTCCAATTTCCGCTACACCAAAGAAACCCACAATTTCGGCACCCCCTGGCGGGTGGAAACCATGCCCGGAGTCATCCAGGACTGGGAACTGTCCCGGGTATTTCCGTTTGATGCCGCCACGCTGGATCAATATCCGGACAACGGACAGGAAATGGGCTGGGAAACCGTCACCGCCGGACCGGACGGCCTGGTCAATGTCAGTGCCCTGCGTTCCCGGGCAAACCGCGCCGGCGACCTGGTCTACGCAAAGACCACCATTACCAGCGAAACGGACCGTATTCTGAAACTGGAAATTGGCTACAGCGACGTGGTCACGGTATTTTTGGACGGCAAGCCCCTGTTTGCCGGCAACAGTGCCTACCGCAGCCGGGACGCATCGTTTGCCGGTATTATCGGCTACCACGATGTGCTCTACCTGCCGCTGAAAGCCGGGGACAACAAATTGCTACTGGCGGTCGCCGAGTCTTTCGGCGGCTGGGCATTCATGTGCCGGGACGGAGCAGGCCGGACCATGCCGGACGGTGCAATCGAAAAATGGACCACCACGGCCGATTTCCGTATTCCCGAATCCGTGGTATTTGACCGGAAACGGGACTGCTTCTATATCTCCAACTTTGACCAGGGCATGACGATGGGACCGGGAAAACAATACATTTCCCGATTGAACCGGGACGGGTCTGTCCGGGATCTCCACTGGGTACCGAACATCCAGCAACCCTTGGGCATGGTGTTGCGGGAAAACCGCCTCTATGTGACCGAACGAAAAGCCATTGCGGTGGTTAACGTGGAAACCGCCGCGGTTGAAAAACGGATTCCGCTGCCGGGGGCGGTGTTTCCCAACGATATCACCATGGATGATACGGGCATGCTGTATGTCACCGACACCCGGAAAAAGGCCATTTACCGGATCCAGCGAGATGCGGCCGAGGTCTGGCTCACCGGACCTGCCGTGGACGGACCCAACACCATCTATTTCCATAACGGCAAGATCATCTGGGGTAACAGCAATGACGGGTGCCTGAAATCGGTGGACCCCGCCACAAAACAGGTCACCGTGCTGGCCAACCTGGGTACCGGCTTCATCGACGGCATCCGACCGGACGGCAACGGCAATCTCCTGGTTTCCCTGTGGCGGGGACGGTTGTTCCGTGTCCATCCAGACGGCGCAGTAGATAAGATAATTGACACCAGTGTCACCGGCCGGTTCATCGCAGATTTTGAATATCTGCCGGAGGAGAAGCTCCTGCTGATTCCAGGATTTTATGCACCCACCGTCCGGGCTGTCCATCTGCCCTGAATCCGAGACAGGACAATCCGGTGGCCTGCTTCTGGCAGGTCCGTAATGCAGAGAGAAAACAGCCGGCAGCCCGCGTGCACGCCGGCAGAGATATTGATAAGGAGGCCCCATGAAACTCATGGTCCGCATGCTGTTTTTCTGGTTCACCTGCGTTTCACTGGCGCAGACCGGCGTCATCCTGCCCCATATTGCAGCAAATCATGGATGGGAAAGCCAGCTGGTATTGGACAACCATGGATACCAGCAGGAAACCGTTCTGGTAAACATTTATGCGGACAGTGTGCAGACCGGCACCGAAAGTTATCTGCTGGAACCCGGGGAACGCCGGGTCATGCTGCTTTCAGACGGAAACTGCGGAACACTGGATTTGCCCGAAAAAAACGTTTCCGCCCGGATCGTATACCGTCACCTGGCGGACGGCGGCATCGCGGAATTCAGACTGAATACATCGCATGATTTTCAGCAGGTTTTTCTCCTGTCTCCGTTCCGGAGCCCGGACCTGACCTGGGCCGGGATCGCCATCATGAATACGGGAAGCACCCCCACCACGGCCACATTGACAGCGGAAGCTGAAGACGGTTCTCCCCTCGATGAGGTGCTGCTGGAGCTGGGTGCCATGGATCGAACGGCCGACCTAATAGACGACCTGTTTCCCGGCCTGGACTGGACAACCGTGGCCCGGGTAACGGCCGTCGCGGACCAGCCCCTGGCGGGCGTCACCATTTCGGGGAACCGCAATGAACGGCTGCTGTTCACGCCTGCGATCTCCCCCAACGGTAATCCGGACACCTGCCGGATCCCCCATATCCCGGAGAACCGGGCATACTGGGATGCCTACCTGGTTTTAGACAACCTGGGTGAGGATACCGCTGCCTGCAACCTGGCATTGCAATTTCGGTCGGAAACAATCCTGGAAGAGTCGTTAATGCTGACAGCCGGTGAGCACCGGGTTATCCCTGTATTCACGGAAACCGCCGAACCCATGGACAGTGGCATCCTGACGGGTTGTCCCGAAACAATAGCAGCCCGAATATCTTACGTGTTCCGACAGACCGGCGGGATGGCGGAATTCAGACTGGCGAATCATCAGTCATCTGCCGTCATGTTCGGTTTTCCCGATGCGGAGGACCCCCTGATCTCCTGGCGGGGACTGGCCCTGCAGAACACGTCCGATGTTTCCCAGGCCGTGGTACTCAAGGCATTCCGGGATGGGACCGAAGTGGATCGGGAACTGGTCCGTATCCTGCCCGGTCATCGGTTTGTGACCACACTGAACAGCCTGTTTCCCCTGACCGCACCGGCCGGGATTGACCGGATCGTCGCGCTGGGAACCGACAACCTGACCGGCCTGAATATTTCCGGTCAGCTCCAGGAGCGGTACCTGTTTACCCAAACCGTCGCACACATGGACAACCGGACCTTTGATCAGCGACTCATGGGACTCCCCGGGGTCACCGTTACCGAACTGGCACCCGCCGACAAGTTTGCGCGGAATTTCCAGCTGGACATTGAGCAATTGGTCGATCACACCGATCCGTTGGCCGGTACCTTTATCCAGACAATCCGCATCAATCACCTGGTCGACACCGCACCCACCGTGATGTACACGGGCGGTTACATGCTGCGGACCAACCGGGTACTGGAACTGGCCACCCTGCTGGCGGGCAACCAGGTCCTCACCGGTCACCGCTATTTTACCGGCGCCAGGCCCGCTGATCCGGACTGGACACACATGACCATACGGCAGGCAGCCGGGGACACCCATCACATGATTGCGTTGCTCCGGGAGATTTATCCCGGATTGTGGATCACCACCGGAGCCAGCAAGGGCGGGATGACATCCCTGTTCCACCGGTATTTTCACGATGGGGATGTGGATGCTTCGGTTGCCTATGTGGCCCCCATCCTCCTGGACCTGCCCGATCAGCGGTTCACCGACTTCATGAACACAACGGCTGGAACCGAACCCTGCCGGAACGCATTGCGGGCTTTTCAACGTCGACTCCTCAATGACCGGTCCAATCAGATTCCCTGGATTCGTTCTTACGCCGGCGCATACGGGCAACGCTACTCCCGTATCCCGCTGGACGTGGCTTTCGAATACATGGTCATGGAATATCCGGTGGCCTTCTGGCAATATGGCGCAGACGATTGCGACCGGATTCCGGCAGCATCCGCCTCCTCCCAGGAAATGGCATTACACCTGTTGCAGACCCTGGGCTTCCTTTACTCCGACAACAACGTGCAAAGCTACGAACCATTCTATTACCAGGCCGTCACCCAGTTCGGCTATTACAGTTTCATGACCGAGACGTTCCAGGATCTGCTGGTGACCGTACCGGAACCCAGCTGGACCACTTTTGCCCCGGTTGGCGTGGCAACCACCTATGATCCGACGGTGATGCCCCTGGTACTGACCTGGCTGCAGCAGCATGGTGACCGGATCCTCTACGTCTACGGCGGGAACGATCCGTGGACTTCCTGCGCTGTTGAATTGACCGGTGAGGCCGATGCATTCCGCTTCGATCAACCCGGTACAAACCATGGGGTCAAGATCGTAGATCTGACGGAACGGCAACAGGCCTACGATGCCCTGTCCCGTTGGCTGGGCATCACCGTGCCGGTTTCCCCTGCTGCCGAACTTTCGGCAAAAGCAGCCACTTCCGGTGCCACGCGGGGATCGCCCGCTCCAACCGCTCTGCTGTCTGGCCAGTAACGGACCGGGACGATTTCGGCCCGGTGCACCAACGGCCTCATCCCACGTACCGCCAAGCCCCTGCTTGACGGGGGGGATAACTATAGGTACAATTCGGTGGGGAAACTGTACGTGACGGAGGCTGCCGATGAACAGCAAAGGCAAAGGACTGGAACATATCATGGTTATCACAACCGTCGGGTCTGAAGAGCAGGCACTGACAATTGCCAATGCCCTGGTATACAAAGAGGTGGCCGCCTGTGTCAACCTGGTTCCCGCCATCCGTTCCATTTATCGTTTCAAGGGCAAAGTCTGGGACGATGAAGAATTCATGCTGATCATCAAGTCTACCAAGTCCAATTATGACGAGATCGAAAAGACCATCACCGCCCTGCACAACTATGAAATTCCCGAAATCCTGGCCTTCCCCATGGAAAAGGGCAAGCCGGAATTCCTCCAATGGATAAAGGACTCCGTTCTTTGATGCTGCTGTACCTGATCCGTCATGGACAGACCGAAGCCAACCGCAACCGCACCTTTCAAGGCACGACAGATTTTCCGCTGAACGAAACCGGCAATCAGCAGGCTATTCGTATCGGGGAATTTCTGAAGACCGAACCGATCCACACCATTTACACCAGCTCCATGAAACGGGCACAGCAGACGGCCGCGCCCCTGGCGGAAACCCGGGGCATTAAACCCCGACCCATGGACACGTTCCGGGAGGTCGACTGCGGTCGCTGGGAAGGGGTGGCCTTTGAACACGTCCTTGCCGAAGAACCGGAACTGCTGGGCAAGTGGTTGACCGACCCGGAGACGGCGGCACCGGAAGGGGAATCGCTTGCGTCGGTATACCGACGGGTAGAAACCCCGCTGCAGCAGATCATCGACCGGCATCGCAAAGAAGACGGCGCGGTGGCCATCGTGGCCCACGGAGCGGTCAACCGCGCATTGATCTGCCATTTGCTGGGCGTGTCTCCGGACCGGGCGTTCCGATTTGATCAACAGAACGGTTGTATCAACCGCTTTGACTTCACGCACACCTACCCGCCCAAGCTCACCAGTTGCAACTTTACGGCTCATCTCGGAGGCTGATATGCAGAAACTGAAACTTGAGATCGCGGCAGTTGTTTCGCGATACCTGATATCACGGGGCGTACCGGAACGGGATGCGGACGTACTTTCCCTGTTCAAACGGCCGGAAAAAGAATCGTTCGGCGACCTGTCCCTGCCGTGCTTTCCATTTGCCCGTCATTTGAAACAGGCCCCCCCCGCTATCGCCGGGGAGCTGGTACCCCTGCTGACAGGTATCACCGGTATTGCCGATGTGGACGTGGTCGGTGGCTACCTCAATGTCCATTTTGACAAACTGGAACTGTTCAAGTCGCTCTGGAACCGTTACCAGGATCATCCGGACACCTTTTTTCATTCCAGCGACCTGGAAGGAAAGACAATTACGGTCGAATTTTCCTCTCCCAATATTGCCAAACCGTTCAGCATCGGTCACTTGAGAAGTACGGTGATCGGCAATTTTCTGCAAAACCTGCTGAGATGTGCAGGGGCAAACGTGGTGGCCATCAATCACCTGGGTGACTGGGGTACCCAGTTCGGCAAGTTGATTGTCGCGTTCCGGAAATGGGGAGATGCGTCCCTGTTGCAGGACAAACCGGTGGACCATCTGCTGGACCTCTATGTCCGTTTCCATGAAGAAGCGGAGACGGAAACCACGCTGGAAGACGAGGCACGTGAAGCGTTCCGGCTCCTGGAAGAAGGGAACCCGGAAGAAGCCGGCCTGTGGGAACAGTTCCGGCAGTTGTCCCTGGATGAATTCAACCGGGTGTATGACCGGCTCAACGTATCGTTCGATCATTACCTGGGGGAAGCCTTCTACCGGGACAAGCTGGATAAGGTCATCCGCACACTGACGGACGCAAACCTGCTCACCGAGAGCCAGAATGCCATGATCGTGGACCTGGAAGACCATGACATGCCCCCCTGCCTCATCCAGAAATCGGACGGCGCCTCCCTCTATGCCACCCGGGACATCGCGGCGGCCATGTACCGGCACGAGGCATTCCAGTTTGACCGGTCGCTGTACGTGGTGGGGGCGGAACAGTCCCTCCATTTCAAACAGTTTTTCAAGGTCCTGGAACTGGCGGGCTGTGACTGGGCATCCGGCATGGAACACATTCCGTTCGGACTCTACCGGTTCAAGGATGGCAAAATGTCCACCCGGAAGGGCAAGGTGGTGTTCCTGGAAGATGTGCTGAATGAAGCCGTCACCCGGGTCAGGGCCGTTATGGACGAAAAAGATCCCGACCTGACCGCGACCGAACGGATGGACGTTGCCGAAAAGCTGGGTACCAGCGCCATCATCTTCAACGACCTGAAGAATGACCGGGTCAAGGACATCCAGTTTGCCTGGGACGAAGTCCTGAACCTGGAAGGGGATTCCGGACCCTATATCGCCTACTCCTATGTCCGGTGCCGGGGCATCCTGGACAAAGCCGCCCACGTGTCCGACACGTTGCCCGACTCCCTCGCAAACATGCACCCGGCCGAGGTGACGCTGGTTCAGAAATTGACCCAGTTCACGGACATCCTTTCGCTGTGTGTGCGACACCGGAAAAGCCATTTCCTGGCCCAATACCTGCTGGAACTCACCCGGATGTTCCATGGTTTTTATCATCATTGCCGGGTGGTGGGTGAAGACCCGGACGTATCCGCGTTCCGCAAGGCGCTGGTCCGGATGACCGCAGCCACATTGAAGGCAGGATGCGGCCTGATGTGCATGAAACTGCCGGAGCGGATGTAACATGGTCAAACGGTCGGACAGGCTGGGTTTCATTCTCAATCCCGTGGCCGGACGCTGCAAGGCAGCCCTGCAGCGGGACCGGATTCAGCGGATTGTCCGTGAATCCGGAAAACCCTTTATCTGGCTGGAAAGCGAACGTCCCGGCCACGCCACATCCCTGGCTACTGAGCTGCTGGAGCTGGGCGTAGAGACCGTGATTGCCTGCGGGGGCGATGGTACGGTAAATGAAGTCGGCACAGCACTGGCCGGCGCAACGGGCATCCGGTTCGGTATCGTCCCCCTGGGGTGCGGCAATGACTTCATCCGCACCGTGGGCAGCCCCCGTGACCCGGAGCAAGCCTGCCGCCTGTTTACTTCAAACAATTTCAGGACCATTCGCTCCGATTGCGGACGGATTAATGACCGTTATTTTTTCAATAACCTGGGCATCGGATTCGACGGGGCCGTGGTGGTGACCGCCGAAAAGATCAACCGGCTGAAAAATCCCTATCCGGCCGGCGTGGTCCGTCACATATTCACCTACCGGGAGTTTGACACCAACCTGATTGCCGACGGCAAGCCCCGGATGCATGAACCCATTTTTATTTTTGTTGCGTCCATTGGCAAAGCATACGGTGGCGGTATCTATATTACACCGGACGCGGAACTGGGAGACGGCCTGATGGACATGCTGGTGGTTCCCCGGACATCCTGGTGGAAACGGCCCCGGCTGTTCTGGCTGGTGACCCGAAAGAAACATTTGAAAGACCCGGCATTCCGGTTCTTTCGCGGACGAAAGGTCGAGATGGACCTGGGCGCCCAACAGGTGCCCGCGCACCTGGATGGTATCCGTGCTTCGTTCACCGGCACCGTCCAGGTAGAGCTGATTCCGGATGCCCTGACACTGATCACAGGAGAATAACACCATGAAATTCACCTCACTGCTGCTCGCGATCCTGATATGTTGCCTCCCATGCACTTCTCAGACAATCACTTCCGACCAGTTGAAAAAAGGCATGAAGGGCACTGGTAAAACGGTGTTTTCCGGTGCGCTCATCGAAGATTTCGACGTGGAAGTACTGGGACTGATGACGGACACGGCACCGTCGGAAAACCGTGTGCTGATCCGGTGTGCCCATCCGACAATCAAAGATTCAGGGATTATCCGGGGCATGAGCGGTTCACCGGTCTATTTTGATGGGAAGCTGGCCGGCGCCGTATCGTTCGGATGGGAATTCGGCAAGGAGCCCATTGGCGGTCTCACCCCTATCGAAGCCATGCGCGATATTATTGCCCGGTATGAAACCGGAAAAGGACAGAACCAGATCCGGTTTGAAAAGTTACCGAATCTGAACCGGATATTGAACCCGGACAACCGGTCACTGATGCCACCGGAACTGGAAAAAGTCCTGGAACGGAACCTTTTCATGGCCACCGGTTTTGACACACTGCCCTTTCAGTATGTGCAGGGCAGTGGAACGGGACAGGACCCGGACGCCCCACGAGAACTGGCAGCCGGCAGCTCGGTGGCCGTGGCACTGGTCCGGGGTGATTTGAACCTGTTCTCGTTGGGGACCGTCACCGAAGTATCCGACAAGCGCGTGCTGGCATTCGGCCATCCCATGTTTGGACTGGGCAGCATCTCGGTACCCATGCACACCGCATCTGTCCTGGCCACCTATCCGTCAATTCGGATTTCCAACAAGATCGGCGGCATCGGACCGGAAGTGGGCAGCGTGGTGGAAGACCGGAATGCGGGCATCCTGGGCATTCTGAACCGCAAGGCCCAGACCATTCCCCTGTCGGTAAAACTGAACCTGCCCGGAGACACACGGGAATTCAACATGGATATTGCTGTACATCCCCTGCTGTCTCCGTTCCTGGTGAACCTGTCTCTCTCCACGTTGCTGGACACGGTATGTGTAAAACTGGGCTACAACACGTTCAATGCACGGGGACGGATTGACCTGGAACAACACCCGGACGTCACCCTGGAAGCCCTGATTCCGGACACGGCCACCACATCCATGTCCACCCAGATCGCCACTATCGTGCAGACCATCATGCAGAATCCGTTTGATGATGTCCGGGTCAACGGCATCACCCTGGACTTGAACTATGTGGAGGACCTGCGATTTGCCCAGTTGATGAAGGTGAAAGCCGACAGAACACGGGTCCGGCCCGGGGAAACCGTCCATGTCCAGCTCTATATCAAGCCATTCAAACGCGGCATGTTCATCAAGAACGTGACCCTTCAGATTCCCGAAAATGTTCCCGACGGCACTTACCTGGTGGAAGCCGGGGACGGACTTTCCATCATGGGACGGGAATCCAAGGTGCTGCAGAAGCGGATCGAATCATTGGACGGGTTCATCCGCATGGTCAACGGTTTTTTGAAAAGCAACAAGATCTACGTGGGCGTCGCCCAGGAAACCGATGCCCTGTTCATGGGCGAAACCGTTCAATCTTCACTGCCGGGATCCATCAGCGAAACGGTCCGGATGCAGGGGGTACATATTCCCCGTACGGACAAATGGAAAGAATACCGCGCCGTGGATGTGGTTACCCTCAATGATTTCGTCCAGGGATATGTCACGTTTCCAATCCAGATCCAGGCTGACATAAACTGAAACAACGGTACCGGACTTTACTTTTCAGCAGAATACACCTATATTTAGGGTATCAAACCAACAGGAAGTGCTATGCAGGAACGGGAATCCCTTCACCTCACGGATCTTACCATGTGCTACCTGGGACCGCTGGTTCTGTTGATGCTCCCCGGCTATCGCGTCAATTCCCCGATTCTGAAACGGACCATACGGGAAGGCATCCTGATCAACGGCGGGTTTCTTGTTGCGCTGCTGATCACCCGGATGCTCAGCAGTGTTCCGATTTTCGGCATCCTTTTCGGTACCCTGCTGGTCCTGCTCTGGATGGGCTACATGGCCATTGTCGGCTGGCTGATCGTCCAGAAATACAGCGACCCATACGTTCAGGTACCCTTCCTGACCGCGTACGCGGATCGGATGGAGTGGAAACCGGATGCACTGTAGGGACCTCGGGACACCGGGCCCGGACAGTGCCGTCCCACGCCGTTCCGTATGTGAAAAACCGGCCATCCCGGCTAGAAAAAGCCCCCTTGACATAAAAACGGTCCGGTTCACCCTCGTGGCCATCTTTCTTCCAGCACCATGCGTCCTTACACATGGTATAGTATGCCCGTAATTTTGCCGTGGCCGACCGCGCGTTCTGCCATGCAACTGGAGGAATCGTAATGGTACCCGCATTTGTCATCAGCCTGTTGTTGTCCGTTTCTGCCCCACAGGTAACGGAACAAGTCACCATAACTGCACGGGATGGTGCCACTGCGGCGGAGCACCAGATCGATATCCAGACCATCGAAGCCTATAACCTGACTTCGGTTCAGGATCTGTTTACATTCTTTCCGTCATTGTTTCTGAACACACGGGGAATCAATGGCATTCAATCGGACATCTCCTACCGCGGCAGCCGGGGAAATCAGGTGGGTGTATCGCTGAACGGCATCCCCATGAACAATATCCAGTCCTATCACCACAACTTTGACCTGCCGGTGGCGCCGGAAGACCTGGCCCGTTTCCAGGTTGCATCATCCGGTTCCGGAGTGGACACCCCCTACGCCTTCAATGGTCAGGTCATGCTGGAGACACTGGACAATCAGCAGGAACGGTATCACCTGGCCTGGGGCTCCAACGATACGTACCACATTTATGCAGCGGACCGGGGGCTCTCCTACATGCTGGAAGGATCAGAAGGATACCGGGAAAACACGGACTATCACAATTCCAACGTCACCTGGCAGGGGACCCTGCGGGGCGGTGTCAAGGTTTTCACCGCGTTCAATGTCAAGCATTTCGGTGCAGAAGATTTCTACGCACCCTACCCGTCCTATGAAAAGACCCAGACCTATCTCGCATCCGCCAGCTGGAAAGGGATAACGGCATACGCTGTACGTCATGACGACACATTCTTCCTGGACCGGACCAACCGCGATTTCTACCGGAACGACAACACCAGTTACCGGGGCGGTATTTTCCAGGAATATCAGAAGGGACGGCTGTTCCTGTCATACCACGTGGCGGCCAACCGGCTGGAAAGCAACAATCTTTTTGAGCCGGACATGGAAGCGGAAGAACCACCCCACATCATGAACGACCAGGAAGCCACCGTGAAAGGCGCCTGGCTGCAGCAGGTGGGAAACTGGACGCTGCGGCCGGGACTCGGCCTTTCCTACTCGTCACGGAACACAACCGAGCTGCTGCCGTTTGTCAGCGCCTATCGCCGATTCGGCAGCCTGGGGCTGGTACTGGAGGCGTCCCGCTCCGTCCGGTTACCGGATTACACCGAGTTGTATTATGCTTCCCCGACCAATCAGGGCAACGCGGAACTGGCGGTAGAAGAATCATGGAACGCGGACGTGATGGTGCAGTGGCGTATGTTATCCGCATCCGTGTTCTACCGGGACGAGACCAACCTGATTGACTGGGTCCGCCGGGACGATCTCTGGCATGCGGAGAACATCGGCAATGCATCGGTGTGGGGCATGGAATTCAATGCATCCTACCGGGGATTCACACTGGGATACCAGATGATCAGCCGGGACAATGACCTGGACATGGAAACCAAGTACACCTATTACACACCGAAGAATCGCTGGGTCCTTCGCTACGCGGGCCGGGAAGGCACCTTTGTTTATCAATACCTGGACATTCCGGACCTGGGGAAAGCCTCCGTGCTGGATGTCACCCTGTTTGGAACGGGATTCTATCTGAAGATACAGAATGCACTGGATGATACATACCAGACACTGCCCGGCATCCCCATGCCGGGACGAACATACATGCTCGGATACCGGATCAACGGTCCGCTGAGATGGTAGAAAGGGGCTGCAGTGGAAAACGCATTGAACGAATTTGAACGGCTGGTGGCCATCATGGACCGCCTTCGCGGTGAAAACGGCTGTCCCTGGGACCGGGACCAGACATTCCAGTCTCTCAAAACGTTTGTGATCGAAGAAAGCTATGAACTGGTGGACACCGTGGACACCGGCGACCATGAAGCCCTGTGTGGCGAACTGGGCGATCTCCAGCTGCAGATTGTGTTCATGGCCCGGATCGCCAAAGAGAAAGGCCTGTTTTCCATTGAAGATGTGCTGAAACGGATCAACGAGAAAATGATCCGGCGGCATCCCCACGTTTTCAATAATGAAGCGGTAGAAAACACCGACCAGGTACTGGAAAACTGGGAGAAGATCAAGACCGAGGAACGAAAGAACGGGCAGGGTAGCAAGAAGGGATTCCTTTCCGGCATTCCCCGGTCATTGCCCGCATTACAGGTCGCTTACCAGATCGGTGTCAAAACCGGACGGGTGGGATTTGACTGGGATACCCCCGGTGAAGTGGAAGAGAAGATCCGTGAGGAATGGCAGGAAATGAAAGAGGCGGAAGCCAGTGGAGACCGGGAACACCTAAGGGATGAACTGGGAGATTTGCTGTTTACCATCGCCAATTTTGCCCGCAAACATGAAATTGATCCGGAGGATGCACTTCGGCAAGCCAACCGGAAGTTTATGAACCGGTTTGCCCGGATGGAAGAACAGGTGGACCTCCACAACACCACGTCCGAAGAACTGGAAGAACTGTGGCACCAGGTAAAGAAAGAGGAGAACGGCCGTTGAAGGTTCTGCTGGCCATGAGCGGTGGCGTGGATTCCTGCGTAACCGCCCACCTGCTGAAAGAAGCCGGACATGATGTCATCGGTATTACGCTGCTGTTTCATCCGGACGTGACGGTGGCCCGCTGCAACCTCAAGGTCTGTTGTGATGCCCAGGACACCCTGGACGCAAAAGCCGTCTGCAACGCCATGGATATTCCCCACATCACCCTGGACCTGTCAGAAACATTCAATCGGAAAATCATCCTGCCGTTTATTGACATGTACCGGCTGGGCGAAACACCCAATCCCTGTGGGCGATGCAACCGGTTCCTCAAGATCGGTCATCTGGTTGACCAGCTGGACCACTATGGATGTGACAAGCTGGCCACCGGTCATTATTGCCGGATTGAGAACGGTGCCCTGTATCGCGGTCTGGATCATGCCAAGGACCAATCCTATTTTCTGTCCATGGTTCGCGCCAATCACCTGGCCCGGATGATGTTTCCACTGGGCAGTTTTGACAAAAGCCGAACGCGGGAACTGGCACATGCGTTGAACCTGCCGGTTGCAGGTAAACAGGAGAGCCAGGAACTCTGTTTTACGGGCGGACGGTCGCCGGGGGACTTTGTTGCCGAACACCTGACCGAAAGAGCGGGTCTGATCAAGCATGTAAACGGCCGTATCCTGGGCAGACATAACGGCCTGTCCCGGTACACAATCGGTCAGCGCCGGGGACTGGGCATCGCCTGGGAAACCCCGCTCTATGTCGTGGAACTGGATGCGCGGAACGCGATTGTGTACGTTGGCGAACGAAACCACCTGGAGAAACACGTGGTGCGGGTTCGTCAATTCAACCAGTTGTCCGAAATGGACGGAACTGTTCAGGCGGCAATCCGATACAACCAGGAACCGGTTGCGGTAAAAACTGTTGTGGCGGAAGACGGGGATACGATGGCGTTCCACTTTGAGCAGCCCCTTGCCGGTATCGCCCGCGGACAGGTCCTGGCGGCCTATGATGGCGACCGGGTGATCGGTGGCGGTATCATTTCGGAGGCACAATGAGAGAACTGGCAGCGGTTTCCGGGTTTGATCCTGTCAACGGGAAGCTGAGTCTGATCCTGTTTGTCCATCTCAAGCTGCCCATCACCGAACTCATACTCGACCTGGATGAGCCCGATACCATGCTCCGGACAATGCTGGCACAATGCCCCGATGCAGCCCACCTGGGCCAACGCATGCGCACCCACCTGGTGGCCATGTTCCATGATGCCCGGCACAGCCAGGCAACGGGCAACCCCGAGGTGGAAGACGTCAACCTGCTGCTGGCTGTAACCAACCACAATGACGAAGAACTGACCACTTTGTACCAGAAACGGGACCGGAAAGTGGCCCGGATGAACCGGCTGCTGCTCCAATGGATCCCCGGTGGAAAGCCCCGCTTTGTCATGCTGTTGTTCGATAAACTGTTGCATCATGCGTCCGATCCCCAGTTGATGGACCGGTTCGTCAGCTGGTGCTGTTCACACGGCCAGGTGGATAAGCTGATGCCCTGGATCACCTATCCGCTCCAGCAACCGGGATGTTCGGAAGAAACGATCCTGATGCTGATCGGCATCTGCATGCATCATCGGAAATATGACACAGCCCTGCAACTCAGTGAACAGATCCTCCAGAAGAATTATGGCAACGTACAGGCGTTGATCAGCAAGGCGCAATGCATGTACCAGCTGGGGCAAGCGGATTTCCTCGTGTTCATTCAGAAGGCGTTTCATTTCAATAAGCGGATCACCGTGGAAACCGTCAGCCGCCGGTTTGAGTTCCGGAAAGACACCCGGATGGACATGTTTGACGTCATGTCGTTAAAAGATGCCGTTGTATTCGCGTCCATCCCGGCGGACGCGGTCAAACGCCTGGACCTGCTTTCGCTACCGTTCCGCACGGAGTCAATTCAGGGCAGTGTCTACTTTGTAAAGGAAGAACTGGAAGCGTGGAAGAATACCATGGATGCATTGAACATCGTATCCGGACGGTTCGGCGGTTGACCGTTACCCCTCTTCACCTTCGCCAAAGTAAAAATAGTCTGCACACATCTTGGAGCAGAACGGGCGCCCCCCGAAATTGTAGCCACATTCTTCACAGAACATGGCATAACACATGGGACACTTGGTCAACGTGGATGTTTCATCTTCGGAAATCCCGCAATGCTTACAGCGCAGCAGGTGGGATTCATCCTGGAACGGACTATTCGGCATGATCGGCTTCCATTGGCAACTGTATGGTAAACACGGTGCCGACATTCTTCTTGGAGTTGACAATGATCTTACCCCCGTGTTGCTCCACCGCCAGTTTGCAGAACGTCAATCCGATACCGGTATCCATCTTGTTCTTTCGCTTCCCCGCATCCAGCTGAATGAATGATTGGAATATCTTCTCCAGGTCGGTTTCTTCCATACCCTCGCCATTATCAATAATACGAATTTCGAATCGCCGATTGTCCGCATCCTGGTTCAGCGAGATTTCCACGCGACCCTTGCCTTCCACGGTGTGACGCAGCGAATTGGAAATGATGTTTTCCAGTACACGCTTGATCAGGTCGCGATCCACATTGACCATGTCAAAGGTTTCCGGGGGATAAAACAGGATTTCCTTCTTTTCCAACTGCAGCCGCACCTGGAATTCCCGTTTTGTTTCCTCAATCAGCAATGGAACATCCACCGGTTCCAGGTTCAGGGACAGCCCCTCACCGCCATACTTGGCCACATCCAGCGCATTGAGAACCATGGCAAACACCCGGTTGATGGAATCCAGTGAACTGGACACATACTTCTTCTGTTCAAACACCGACAGTGTTTCGGCCATTTCGGGATCTTCCAGCAACTCCAGCGAACTCTTTGCCACGGACAACGGATTCTTCATGTCGTGGATGAACATCTCCAGGTAGTCCTTTTTCCGCTTGGCATCCGCCTTGTAACCGGCTATTTTCACCCGGATCAGAACCAATAGAATGATCAGGATTACAAACAGGGCCGAACCAATGGCGAGCAGTATGGTTTCCATATTCAAATTAAAGGATTACAAGCCTTAAATGTCAAGGAAAATCCAAACCCGTGCCATAGCTGAAGCCATGTTTGACACGCCCTGTCTTTTGGGATATAACCGTAGCAATCATTCGAGCGCGGGGGGCATCATTTCCGGGCATCCAACTTTCCGGTTCCCAGACAACCGGACAAGCAACCTTCTGGAGGACATGAATCAATGAGTATCGGCCTGATGGCGCGGTCCCTGATTGAATCGCCAACCATGCGACTCAACGAACAGGCACGGCGCATGCGTGACCGGGGCGAACCGGTAATCCACCTGGGTATCGGCGAACCCAAAAGCAAGACACCATTTGACGCGATTCGCGGGGCATCCGCGAAGCTGATTGACGCGGACATTCACTATACCCCTACGGATGGAACGCCCGCCTTGAAGCAGGCCATCATCCGGTACATGGAGGACAATTATGACCGGGTCATGCGTCCGGATCAGATTATTGCCTCCGGCGGGGCCAAGCAGTCTCTCGCTGTACTCCTCCAGTCCATTCTGAATCCCCAGGACGAGGTAGTTATTTCTGCACCGTACTGGGTCTCTTACCCGGAAATGATCAAAATGGCATACGGGGTCCCGGTGGTGGTAAAACCGGAAGACGGCCGTTTCCAGCCAACCGCCGAAGAAATGATCGATGCCTGCACATCCTACACCAAGGCCATCATCATCAATAATCCCAACAACCCGTCCGGTGAAATCTACTCCGAAGACTTTATCCGTGACATGGTGCAGTTCTGTGAAAAGAAAGGCATCTGGCTGATCATGGATGATATCTACCACAAGCTGGTATACGACGGTGCACCGTGGTTCCCCGGATATCGCTACACCGATAAAGATGTGGACGAATCCCGAATTGTCATCGTAAACGGTATCAGCAAACTCTACGCCATGACCGGTTTCCGGATCGGTTGGGTTGCCGGGCCGAAAAAACTGGTGGAAACAATGGTAAAAGTCCAGGGACATGGTTCCTCCTGTCCCCCGTCCATTTCACAGGCGGCCGCCGCCGGCGCACTGAACGGACTCCAGAGCAACGTGGAGAACCTCCGGGTAAAGCTCCAGAACCTGCGCAACGTCATGGTCACCGAACTCAACGGCTTTGACGGCCTCCGGGTATTCAAACCCAAGGGTGCCCTGTATTGCCTTGTGGACTTCCGGGCATACAGCAACAATTCTGAAGAGCTTGCTCAGTTTCTGCTGGACAAGGTCATGGTGGTAACCGTTCCGGGCAGTGGTTTCGGGATGGAAGGATACCTCCGGCTTTCATTCTGCAAAACCGTGAAGGAATTGACCGAAGGTGTGGCCCGGATCAAGTGGGCACTGGACACCAATTCACCCAACGAGATCTTTATCAATGACCGGAAACTGGTGAGGGATTGGGTATGATGGATTTTCTGAAAATCAAGAGTCCGGCCCAGGATGTGGCAAAAGAGCGGAAGAGTGAATACGGCCTGAAGAACCACGGTTTGAAGAATCTGCGGGTAGCATACTGGAACCTGCCGGAACCGGCACTGTACGAAGAAGCACTGTTCCGCCGTGAAGGGATGATGGCCAACCAGGGCCCGCTGGTGGTCAATACCGGTAAACACACAGCCCGCGCCGCAAATGACAAGCTTGTGGTGATGGAAGCGGACAGCAAGGACAACATCTGGTGGGGAGAATACAACCGCCCCATCGCAGAAGAGAAGTTTACCGATGTTCTTCAGCGAATGCAGGCGTTCTTTCAACAGCGGGATTGTTTTGTCCAGGACGTATATGGTGGTGCCCACCCGGATTTCCGCCTGCCGGTCCGGATTGTCACCGAGTACGCCTGGCACTCCCTCTTTGTGCGGAACATGCTGGAACCGGCCAAGACCGTGGATGAATGCAAGCACTTTGTGCCCGAGTTCACCCTGATTGACGCACCCTCTTTCAAAGGGATGCCCGAACTGGACGGCACCAATTCAGAAACGTTCATTCTGCTGAGCTTCAAGCACCGCCTGTGTATCGTCGGCAACTCCGGGTACGGCGGGGAGATCAAGAAGTCCATCTTCACCGTTTTGAACTATCTGCTGCCCCTGCAGGGCGTCATGGCCATGCACTGCTCCGCCAATGTCAGCAAAACGGATGACAATGACGTGGCACTCTTCTTCGGTCTCTCCGGTACCGGGAAGACCACCCTGTCCGCAGACCCCCGTCGGCGTCTGATTGGTGATGACGAGCACGGCTGGTGTGATGACGGCATTTTCAACTTTGAAAACGGCTGCTACGCCAAGGTCATCAACCTGTCCGCGGAGGCAGAACCGGACATCTACGCCTGCACCCGGCGGTTCGGGACCATCCTGGAAAACGTGGTCTGCGACAAGACCACCCGCAACCTGGATTTGGATGATGAACGGTTCACCGAAAACACCCGGGCATCCTATCCCATTTCCTATATCAACAACTCCGTACCGGAAAAACGGTCCGGCCATCCCAAGAACATTATCCTGCTGACCTGTGACGCCTCCGGTGTGATGCCGCCCATCGCCCGGTTGACGCCGGACCAGGCACTGTACCATTTCATTTCCGGCTACACCGCCAAGGTCAGCGGCACCGAAATTGACCTGGGCCTGGAACCGGAAATCACGTTTTCCGCATGCTTCGGGGCCCCGTTCATGGTCCATTCCCCCCATTTCTATGCCGACCTGTTGAAGCGGAAGATAGCCCGATACAACGTCAACTGCTGGCTGGTAAACACCGGTTGGACCGGCGGACCGTTCGGGGTCGGGAAACGCATCAGTATCCGCCATACCCGCGCCCTGCTGGACGCGGCACTGGAAGGCAAGCTCAACGACGTGGAATACCGGGAAGACAAGGTTTTTGGTTTTGAAGTACCGAAAGTGTGCCCGGGTGTGCCGGACAAGGTATTGACCCCGGAAGCCGCATGGGGCGACCAGGAGGCCTATTGGGCCAAGTATCGCCAGCTGGCGGCCCTGTACATTGAAAACTTCAAGAAGTTCGCGGAAGGCGCGCCGCCCGAAGTTGCGGCCTGCAACCCCAGGAAATAATGACAGGCGGCCGCTCATGCGGCCGCTTTTTTGTGACCACCACCAATTGCCTGACTCCCCTACCCATGCCATAATAGCTTCATGATGAAGACGATTGACCCATCCGGGCCTGCGCCCGGGAAGATTCTCGTGGTTCGCCTCTCGGCAGTGGGAGACGTGGTGCGAACCATCCCCGCAGTCCAGGCCTTGCGCCGGCACTTTCCGGACAGCACTATTCACTGGCTGGTGGAAGACCGCTGCAGCGAACTGCTGGAAGGATTGCCCGGCATAGACGCGTTGCGGATCGTACCGCGCCGTCAATGGAAGAAAATGGGCAAGCTGGCATGGCTGGGCGCTTTCCGAAAGCTGCTCCGGTCCCTGAAAGCCGAACAATATGATCTGTTCATGGATTATCACGGCATCCTGAAAAGCGGAATCTACGGTGCCCTGTGCCGGATTCCACGGAGAATCGGATATCCGAAAGGCATCGCAAAGGAGATGAACACCCTGTTCAACAATGAAATCCTGCCGCCCCATGATCCCCGTATGTCCCGCTATACCCGGAATCTCCTGATGACGCAATACCTGGACCCCGGGGCCGTCGAAGAACGCCCGGGGCTGCCCCTGGGTGAATCAGACAGGTTGTTTGCGTCAGAATTCCTGGCGCTAAGCGGTCTTGACGGAAGACCATTTGCATTCCTGTACCCGGGCACCTCCCCGCGGGGCCGATACAAGCGATGGGAACCGGTCCGGTACGGGGAACTGGTGGACAGGCTGACCGAAATGGGATTGCCTGCGCTGATCGGCTGGGGTCCGGGCGAAGAAACCATCGTGGCGGAGATCCAGAAAAGCACCCGGGGAGAAACCGTGGTCCCGCCCCTGACCACGCTGAAACAGCTGGGGGCGCTCCTGGAACGGGCAACCCTCTTTATCGGAGGCGATACCGGACCCATGCACATGGCGTCACTGCTGGGCACACCGGTAGTCACCCTGTTCGGTCCTTCCGACCCGGTAATCAACGAACCGGCCCGGTTTACCCCGTTTCGAATTGTCTACGCGGGGGTAGACTGCTCGCCCTGCCGGAAAAAGGACTGCCGGACGCTGGCATGCATGAACGATATCTCCGTGGGCATGGTCATGGATGCGGTCAACGACCTGCTGGAAGAAGTTCGCAACTACCCGTCACAGTGATCGGATCACGTCCCCCGGTACCGTTTCCGCCAGCAGATCTGCCAATTCAACCGCCGACTGTTCTACCGTCTTGAGCTGACCGGTTTCCTTGAATGCCACAAACTGATGATGCATGGGAAACCGATCTGCCGGTGTTTCCCGAATTTCCCGTTGCATGTCGGTCTCAATGATCCCCGGCGCCACCGACACCACTCGGAAACCCGGGACACCCTCTTCGGCTGCAACCCGGGCAAACATGTCCAGACCCGCCTTGGATGCACAATAGGCCGTCAACCCTTCGATGGGAAACCGGGCCGCCCCGGAAGAAATGTTCAACACCGACACCGGCGTCCCGCTGTCACCGATCCATGCCAGCAGGACATTGGTCACCAGGATCGGCGTGGTGACATTCACCTGCACCGTCATCTCCACCGCCGCGGCATCCAGCGTGCCCAGTCTGCCGATGGGACCCGCCATTCCCGCATTGTTCACCAGGTAAACATGGGTGAAGGATCCCGGTTCAGTTGCGGACAGCAGTTCAGCAAACCGGGCCGCACCATTCACCGGATTGCCGAAATCCACCGGGCAGGGCACCGCATCACCCTTCAATTGAACCGCCAGCGATGACAACGCGGCTTCATTCCGTGCCAGCAACAGAAAGGTTGTGTCTGTTTCCCAACGCCTGTCCAGTTCAAGGGCCAATGCCTGACCGATACCCCGTGATGCACCGGTGATAATCACCAGTTTCATGATCGCCTCCTGCTTCTTTTACTGCCGATATGCTAACACGAAGCATATTTTCAGCAGCGGAAATTCATGATTTTTCTAGAAGATTCAATGTTGTTATAAGAATATCTAAAAAATTTTTTGCAGATTACTTGACAACTGGAACAGGTTGGCCTATATTGTAGCTGTTAACAAAACCCAAGGAGGGACGATATGATGATTACCCGTTATAACCCGATGCGAGACCTGGTAACCCTGAGCGACAGACTGAACCGGATGTTTGACGATGCGTTCACGTCCGAAAAAGACACGGAGCTCACCGGTGCCTGGATGCCGGCTGTTGATATCTATGAAGCGGAACATGCGATTGAAATCAAAGCGGACCTGCCGGGTCTCACCGAGAAGGACATTGATGTCATGGTGGAAAACAACACGTTGACCATCAAGGGCGACCGGAAGTTTGAATGGGAAGGCAAGAAGGACAGTTGCCACCGGGTGGAACGGCGTTTCGGCTCTTTTTACCGCAGTTTCCATCTGCCCAACACAGTCGACACGTCCAAGATCCGTGCGGACTTCAAGAATGGAATCCTGAACCTGACCCTTCCAAAACGGGAAGAAACCAAACCCAAGAAAATCTCCATCAGCGTGGACTAACCCCGATTTGGAACACCCCCGCGGAGGGCGACAGCCCCGCCCTCCGCACCCCCCTTTTTTTCTTACTTCAGCCGTTTGCTGACCGCGTGCCAGTCCACCCGGCCGGTCACCTGCATCACCACGAACAGGGTAATCACGCAGCACACCGCGATGGTCAACCCGGTAAACCCTTGCAGAAAGAATGCCCCGCTGAACAGTACCAGGTAAATCATCTGGGCAATGCCGATTTCCCGGAATGCGAAACCGGTTCCCACAACCAATCGCATGTAGCTGATTGACAAAAACAGGGAAACGGCACTGCAAATTCCAAACGCAACACCCACCGTCACATGGTCCACCAGATAGGCCAACAGCAGGTGGAAGGCAAAAAACGAACAGCCCAGGAAAAAGTAATGAACCGGGTGCAACGGAATCTCCCGGATCACCGCAATCATAAACACCAGGAAGAAGAACAGGAACAGGGACACCGGCGCGAAGAACGTCACCCGGCCCACGAACGGCCCCGGATTCACCCGCTCCGGCATGGACACACCGATCCGGACACCCGAAAACAGGTTGTCGTACACCCATTGAAGTTGCCAACCGGTTCCCTGTGGCTCCTTGCTGGTAGGCGATACGGCCGCATCCGGAAAATTCAGGTCTGAAAAGTCGGTCTGCACGGTCAATTTGAAATTCCGTATCTCCTGCACCCGGTTCCCGGGCAGGTAAGACCACTCGGTCATACCCTGGGAAATATACTGAACCTGTACTTCCCGTGTCTCTTTGGGTGCCAGTTTCAGGTCAAGACATATCTCACCGGCCGAAGGTGCGACGTCATCCACCTGCCGTCCGTCAACATGGATCTGAAACCGGTCATACAAGCCTTCTTCCGTGGGAAACCGGTAAACAAACTGATACAGCACCGGCTCAACCTTTTTGTTTTCTATCCGGTAGACCCCGTTAAAGTCCACCCGGTAGGTGGGATACCACAGCAGCCCTTTTCGTCGATGCTCCAGGCTCAGGCCCACCTTCACATCACTGGCGTCCAGCGCCCGATCATGGAAGACGTCTTTCTTCCTGCTGACCACCTGGACCTTGCCATCCAGTTCCACGGTTTCCTTGCGGACCTGCTCCTCCACCTCTTTCAGTTCAGGCGCTGCCTGGGACTGGGGGCTGCCCCACAGGCCGGCCACCTGGGATCTCAACTGCCTGTCCTGATGCTCCGTCCGTCCCATCACCGTCCCGCCGAGTATCATCCACGCCACACACACACAAACAAACACAAACACGATTGCTGCCAGATGCTTGAACATTGTTCCTCCCGGTTTCATCAGATGAACACAGTATCGGGCACCCGGATGAAGTCTGTGTGTGAATCGTGTGATTTCGAAATGAAAATCAGTCGGCGGGGAACGCCAGTGTGAATGTGGTACCGGCACCGGTTGAACAGGTTACCGTGCCCCGGTGGAGCCGCATGACTTCGCGAACAAAAGACAGACCCAGACCACTGCCCCGTCGGCCCCCGGCAATTGGAACAGAATAGAACCGGTCCCAGATCCGATCCCGGGCATAAGAAGGAATGCCGGGCCCCTGGTCGGACACATGAAGCCGCAACTCGTGGTCATTGTATTCCGTACGCACCGTAACCGTTCCCTTTTCGGGAGACACCCGGATCGCATTGTCCAGCAGGTTCCGAAGCGCATGCTCCAACAGGAAGGCATCGCCCGTGACCACACCAGCCACGTCATCGACACTGATGGACACTTTCCTCGGTTGCCACAGGGGCTCCAGCCCGTCCGTAACCGTCCCTACCAGCAGGGCCAGGTCAACCGTTTCCACATGGTCCAGCCATTTGCGCTGTTCTGCCTCCGCCAGGATCAGCAGTTTTTCCGCCACCTGTCGGATCCGCTCCCCTTCATGCTCGATGTGAGACAGAAACCGTTCCCTGTCTTTCGATGCTGGTTGATCCTTGAGAATTTCCACCGCCCCCCGTATGGCTGCCAGCGGACTCTTCAGTTCATGGGTCAATGTCTGGACATATTGCTCCACATACTTGCGGTCCTCCAGGGTGTCCCGCATTTCCTCAAATGCTTGCCCCAGTGCACGGATTTCCGGTCCGCCGCCCCGGGGAGGGGACACACGTTCGCCGTCCCGCACCTGCCTGACATACCGGGTCAACCGGTGAATGGGCAATGTAATCCATCGGGACACCAGCAACGCCGCCACCAGCGCGACCAGGGATACCACAATGGCAGCCGCCAGCAGCCGCCGGGTATTGGCCCGGGCAAATCCCGCAACACTCATGGAGGGTTTCGTCACCGCCACCGTCCCCACCAGCGTTCCATCCATGCGAACGGGGGCATTAACCACCATGATGGCAGTAGACGGATCATCCGGTGTGGTGCGGCTGGACCGCACCCCGTACTCACCACGCAAGGTCAGGTAAACATCGTTCTTCAGAGAATAGTCCCGGCCCACATCCCGGCCCCCGTCGGAATCATAGATCACCAGGCCGGTTTGATCCGTCACGTATACCCGCAAGGTCACACGGTCCTTGTGATGATCATAAATCAATGCATTGAATCGCTTCTCGCCGACCCGACGCATCACGTCATCCAGTGTTGAAGTCTGCAGCGTGCCGGCGCCTTCCAGCTCGGACTCCAGATAACCCGCCAGCACCCGGGACAGGTCAACCAGGGACTCTTCCATGGCCTGCTTCGGCTGCAACCGGAGATCACCCAGCGTCCAGCGCACCAGCAGCGCAATTGCGACCAGCAGCACCATCATAAACCCCAACAGAACCCGGACCCGAATGGTCACCACGTCTCCCGCAATGCATAGCCGAAACCCCGGTGGGTAACAATGGCGCCACTTTCCGGCCTTACGGCTGCAAGTTTTCTGCGAATGGTCTTGATGTGCGTGTCCACGGTCCGGGGATCGCTGATATCCGGCACATCCCAGGCCTGTTCCATCAATTGCTCCCTGCTGAACACCTGGCCCGGATGCCGGACCAACGTCCTCAGGATGCCATACTCATACCGGGAAAGCGCCAGCGGCTGGCCAAAATACAGGATTTGCAGACGACCTTCATCCAGCTTGAACGGCGTGCAGCCGTCAGCACCCGGTCCGCCGCCATCCGCACCCAGCACTGTCCGCCGCAACACCACGCCCACGCGTGCCGTCAACTCCCGGGGGCTGAACGGTTTGGTCACATAATCATCCGCGCCCATTTCCAAGCCCGAGACACGATCAATCTCGGACCCCCGGGCCGTGAGAAATATCACGGGGACATCCCCCTGCTCCCGGATCTGGCGAAACACATCAAAGCCGGACATGTCCGGCAGTCCAACATCCAACACAATCAGGGCGGGTTTCTCCCGGGACAGAAAAGACAATCCGGCTTCCCCGGTCTGCGACACCCGCACCCGGTATCCGCCGTTTTCCAAGGCATACTGAACCGCGTCGGCGATGGCGGTTTCATCTTCGATAACCAGAATCAATGGTTTCATGGGGTCACCTGGACGGTTATTCTGCTGGCAGCATATCACAGTGAAGTTTTGCCAGGAAAGGCAAACCCGACCGCCGCCAACCTGCCCCATACATTCCACAGGGGCAGGCGGGTTTCATGTGATACTTGACAAACGGCACGGGCACGCTAAAGTGATAAACGAAGAACCTGAATATGAACCAGCAAAGGAGCAGTCATGAATCCAAAGCAGACGTTTTCTGTAAACGGCATTGATTACCAGTACTACAGCCTGCCCGCGGCGGAACGGGCCGGCCTGGGCAAGATGGACCGGCTCCCCTTTTCCATCCGTACCCTGCTGGAAAACCTCCTGAGAAACAAGGACGGCAAGAACATCACGGACGACCACATCCGGGAACTGGCAAACTGGAAGCCCAGCTATTCCCACAAGAAGGAAATCGCCTGGTATCCCTCCCGGGTGGTCATGCAGGATTTTACCGGCGTCCCCGGTATTGTGGATCTGGCGGCCATGCGGGATGCCATGGCGGAACGGGGGGGCGACCCCGGAGCCGTCAACCCGGTGGTGCCCGTTGATCTGATCATCGACCACTCGGTACAGGTGGATTTTTTCGGCAGCCCCGATGCCTACCAGAAAAACCTGGAAATGGAATATGAGCGGAACCGGGAACGGTATCAGCTGCTGAAGTGGGCCCAGCAAGCCTTTGACAATGTTCGGATTTTCCCGCCGGGGGCCGGCATTGTCCACCAGGTCAACCTGGAATACATTGCACAGGTGATCGCTGACCGGACCATTGATGGCGAACGGCTGGCATTCCCCGACACCCTGATCGGTACCGATTCACACACCACCATGATCAATGGAATCGGTGTGCTGGGATGGGGTGTGGGCGGCATTGAAGCAGAGGCCGTCATGATGGGACAACCCTATTTCATGACCATTCCAGAGGTGGTGGGTGTTCGGTTGACCGGCGAAATGCCGGAAGGCGTTACCACAACCGACCTGGTGCTGACGGTAACCCAGCGGCTCCGGGCACAGAAAGTAGTGGAAAAATTCGTTGAATTCTTCGGACCCGGCGTCAAGAACCTGACCCTGCCGGACCGGGCCACCCTGGCCAACATGGCGCCAGAATACGGTGCCACATGCGGATTTGTACCGGTGGACGAACAGGTCACCCATTATCTCCGACTGACCAACCGGGCAGCAGATGCGGACCGGGTGGAAGCATACATGAAAAAGCAGGGCATGTTCTTCCGTGGCGATGAAGAACCGGAGTACAGCCAGGTGGTTGACATCCGGCTGAATGACATCGTGCCGTCGCTGGCGGGTCCGTCCCGTCCACAGGACCGGGTCCAGGTTCCGGAAATGCCGGCATCGTTCAAACAGAGCCGCACCATGATCCGGGAAGGAGCACCAGCAGCAGCCACCGTGACACGAAAAGGGAAATCCCTTGAACTGAAAGACGGCAGCGTGGTCATCGCAGCTATCACCTCGTGTACCAACACCTCCAATCCGGCCGTCATGATCGGCGCGGGACTGCTGGCCCGAAAAGCTGTTGAACATGGCCTGGAAATGAATCCCCTGGTCAAGACGTCCCTGGCCCCCGGCTCACGGGTGGTCACTGCCTACCTGGAAGCATCCGGGCTGCTGCCCTTCCTGGACCAACTGGGGTTCAACGTGGTGGGTTACGGCTGTACCACCTGTATCGGCAACAGCGGCCCACTGCCGGATGACATCCGGGAAGCCGTGATTGAAAACGACCTGGTGGTCTCCTCGGTACTGTCCGGTAACCGGAACTTTGAGGCCCGGATCAACCCCCACGTGAAAGCCAACTACCTGGCCTCCCCACCCCTGGTCATCGCCTACGCGTTGGCCGGTCGTATGGATATTGACCTGACATCGGAACCAATTGGACACCATCAGGGCAGTCCGATCTATTTGAAAGACATCTGGCCCAGCAACCGGGAAATCCAGGCTGTCATGGAATCCGTCATCACGCCGGAGATGTTTGCGGAGAAATATGCCGGCATCACGGATGGGGACAACCTGTGGCAGGAATTGCCCGTTCCGGAAGGGAAGACCTTCGCATGGGACCCGGACTCCACCTATATCCGAAAACCGCCCTTCTGTGAAATACCGGATGAGATCCCGTCAATCGTGCGAAACGCCCGGGTGTTGCTGGCATTGGGCGACTCTGTCACAACAGATCACATCTCCCCCGCCGGTGCCATTCCCGCGGACTATCCCGCTGGTCAATATCTCCAGCAACACGGCGTACCCGTTCACCAGTTCAACACCTACGGCTCCCGCCGCGGCAATCATGAGGTCATGATGCGGGGGACTTTTGCCAACGTCCGGATCAAGAACCGGCTGGTGGAACCCCGGGAAGGGGGATTGACCCGTAAATTCCCCGAGGGACTGGAAACCTATGTATTTGACGCCGCCATGGACTACCAGTCAGACGACGTACCCCTGATCGTACTGGGCGGCAGTGAATACGGCACCGGTTCATCCCGGGACTGGGCCGCCAAGGGCACCATGCTGCTGGGGGTGAAAGCCGTAATTGCCAAGTCCTTTGAACGGATCCACCGATCCAACCTGGTGGGCATGGGCGTGCTGCCCATGGAATTCATGCCGGGAGAAGACATGGACTCCCTGACCCTGGACGGCACCGAGCATTTCACACTCACCGGACTGGATCAATTGACACCGGGCTGCTCCCTTCAGGTGACCGCACAGGGAAAAACCAGCATGGTTAATTTCGAAGTCCGTGTCCGACTGGACACCGAGGTGGAGATTCAATATTTCAGCACCGGGGGCATTCTTCCCTTTGTGCTGAAAGAACTCGGCAACTGACCATACTCATATAATTCTGTTCTCCGGGCGGGGGATATCCCCCGCCTTTTTTTGCGCCGACTTCCTTCTTTACCTTTTTGTAATCTTTTATTGACTGGCCCTGTTTTTTGCGATACCGTTTGGGTGTCTGTATCAATTCGGCGCGAATCGCGCTGGGAGTGAACTGAATGAAACCAAATGTGATTTCGATCAGAAAAGGCCTGGACCTACCCATCGACGGGCAACCTGCAACGTCCATCGATGATACTGTACCGGTACAGTCGGTTGGACTTCTGGGCGACGATTATCCCGAAATGAAACCAAGGCTCTGCGTGGAAAGCGGGGACACGGTCAAGCTGGGACAGGTCCTGTTCACCGATCGCAAGGATGAACGAATCTGTTTCACCTCCCCCGCAGCGGGGCAGGTTGTTGCCATCAATCGGGGACAGAAGCGCCGGTTTCTATCCATAGAAATCCGTTGCAATGGACAGGAAGCCTGTTCATTTCCCCCCATACCTTCACCGAACGACCCCGATATTGAACCATCCCGCATCCTGGATATGCTGCTGCAATCCGGTCTCTTCACCGCATTGCGCCAGCGTCCGTTTGACCGGATTCCGGACCCGGACATCCAGCCGCAGGCCATTTTTGTCCCTGCAATTGACACACGCCCCCTGGCTGCGGATCCCCGGATCGCCATCGGGGAAAACCCGGATGCGTTCCGGACCGGCCTGATGGCGTTGAAGCGTCTGACAGCCGGACAGGTTCATCTCTGTCGGGCCGGGGGCGAGTCCCTTCCGGGAGAGGAACTGTCGGGAATCTGCACCACCATTTTTGCGGGACCCCACCCGGCCGGACTCCCCGGCACGCACGTTCATTACCTCCATCCCACCGGACGAAACAGCCGGGTCTGGATTATGAACTACGCGGATGTTATCGAGTTCGGTGCATTGCTGAAAACCGGCGAACTGAAACCGCAACGGATTGTCGCACTGGGCGGTCCCGCAGCGGGCGAACCCAGGCTGATCCGGACAATTCGCGGTGCCGCCCTGACGGACCTGGTTTCAGGCAAAGCAGGAAACACGGACATCCGCACCATTTCCGGATCCCCCCTGTATGGGCACACCGCCACGCAACCGGTGCATTACCTGGGCAGACTTGACCTGCAGATCACCATGCTTGCGGAAGGCAGAGACCGACGGTTTCTGGGCTGGCTGTTTCCAGACAGTGGTCTGTTCTCCGTCAACCGGGGACCGCTGGCCCGCCTGATCAACCGCAGTGGCTTCCGGTTCACCACCAACCTGCAGGGAAGTCCCCGTGCCATGGTCCCGATCGGTGTGTATGAAAAGGTCATGCCGCTGGATATTCTGCCGACCTTTCTCGTCCGCGCCATGGATGCAGGCGACCTGGAAGACGCAGAAGCGCTGGGCGCACTGGAGCTTGGAGAAGAAGACATGACACTCTGTACGTTTGTTGACCCTGGAAAGCAGGACCTGGCATTGCTGCTCAGATCCACCCTGCACCGCATTGAGCGAGAGGGGTAAGCCATGGGTTTTGTAAACAACCTGCTGGAAAAACACCGCCACCGCTTTGAACCGGGTGGCCGACTGGCGCCACTGTTTCCCGTTTTTGAAATGCTGGACACCTTCCTGCTGACACCGGATACGGTAACCACAGGCCGTACACATGTCCGGGACAGTCTGGATCTGAAACGCATGATGATGACCGTGGTATATGCACTGCTCCCCGTAACCATCATGGCACTCTACAATACCGGTCTGCAGGCCAACCTGGCATTGGCTGGACTTACCGAAAGCGCTTCGGGCGGGTGGCGTCTGACCATCCTCCATGCACTGGCCGGCACAAACCCGGACATGATCTGGCACAACGTGCTCCACGGGGCGTTGTATTTTCTGCCTGTATACATTGTTACGCTGATGGCGGGCGGCTTCTGGGAAGCGATTTTCGCACTGGTTCGAAAACATGAAATCAACGAAGGATTCCTGGTAACGTCCTTGCTGTATGCGCTGATTCTGCCACCAACCATCCCACTCTGGCAGGTGGCCATCGGCATTTCATTCGGCGTGGTGATCGGTAAAGAAGTCTTCGGCGGCACCGGCATGAACATTGCCAACCCGGCGATTCTCTCCCGTGCCTTTCTCTTTTTTGCCTACCCGGCGCAGATTTCCGGAGATCGGGTCTGGGTGGCCGTTGACGGTATCACACGGGCCACGCCCCTTTCTGCGGCCGCTGCCGGGGGGGTGGACGCGATCCAGGACACCATGTGGAACGCCTTCCTGGGACTTATTCCGGGCTCCATGGGCGAGACATCAACACTGGCTGTCCTCATTGGCGCAGTGATCCTGATCCTGACGGGGATGGCCAACTGGCGGATCATGCTCAGCGTCACCCTGTCGTTTACCGGCATCACGGCCCTCTTCTGGTTGACCGGAAGTTCGGTACCCATGGCCACCCTGTCTCCGCTTGACCATCTGCTGCTGGGCGGATTCGCGTTTGGTGCCATTTTCATGGCCACCGACCCGGTCACGGCGGCAATGACCAGTACCGGCAAATATGTGTACGGATCGCTGATCGGGATTATGACGGCCCTGGTCCGCCTGATAAACCCCGCCTATCCGGAAGGGATGATGCTGGCCATTCTGTTTGGGAACATCTTCGCGCCTGTGATCGACTACTACGTGATTCGGGCCAACAAACGCAGGAGGATGAGACGATGTCAACCGGCGTAACCCGAACCCTTGTGGTTGCCATGATGGTGGCAGTGGTATGTTCCCTGCTGGTGTCCATCACGGCGACCCTGCTGAAACCATTACAGATCAAGAATCGGTCACTGGAAAAGAAACGAAATGTTCTGGTTGCAGCCGGCATCTATGACCCCAACCGGCCGGTAAACGAACAATTCGATGGTATCGAACCACTCCTGGTGGAACTGAAATCCGGAACCTGGCAGACACTGGACGATCCGGACAGTTTCATCCGGCAATATGACGCCATGATGAAAGACCCGGAACGCAGCCGCACGCTGCCACCCGAGCAAGACCCTGCAGACGTGCGGGTCATTCCCCTGAGTCAGCTGGTCTACCGGGTATCCGGAACAGACGGTGAAACACTGGTGCTCCCGGTATGGGGCAAAGGACTGTGGTCCACCATGTATGGCTTCCTGGCGCTGGACACCGAAACCATGGAAGTCAAGGGCTTCTCCATCTATCAGCACGGGGAGACACCGGGACTGGGCGGGGAAGTCGACAATGAATCCTGGAAAAACCTCTGGCCCGGAAAACGGTTGTTTGACCCGTCGGGAGAGCTGAAGATCCAGGTCATCAAGGGCCGGGTGGAAACAGACGATCCGGATGCCGTCCACAAGATTGACGGCCTGTCCGGCGCAACCATCACCACCCGTGGCGTCCACGAGTTTGTGCGATTCTGGCTGGGACCGGATGGTTTCGGTCCGATGCTGGACCGCATCCGGGCAGGTGACGGAGGTCAGCAATGAAGAAAAGCTGGAGATTAATCACGGATCCTGTATTGAACAACAACCCCATCGGGTTGCAGGTTCTGGGCATCTGCTCGGCGCTGGCCGTAACTGCCCGCCTGGAAACAGCACTGGTCATGAGCCTGGCCGTCACCTTTGTGCTGGCCTTTTCCAACCTGTCCGTAAGTCTGATCCGGAACCAGGTCCCATCCAGCATTCGGATCATTGTGGAAATGACGATCATTGCATCACTGGTCATTGTCGCGGACCAGTTTATCCGCGCATACTTCTTTGAGATCAGTAAACAACTGTCTGTTTTCGTCGGGTTGATCATTACCAACTGCATCATCATGGGCCGTGCAGAAGGATTCGCCATGCAGAACCCCCCGGGAGCCAGCCTGCTGGATGGTATCGGAAACGCCCTGGGATACAGTATCGTGCTGCTGATTGTGGCCGTATTGCGGGAACTCTTCGGCTCCGGTACATTGCTGGGGCACACCATTTTGAATCCTGTGAATCAAGGGGGCTGGTATCTCCCCAACGGACTGATGGTGCTGTCACCCAGTGCTTTCTTCATCATCGGCCTGTTGATATGGCTGGTCCGTTCCTTCAAGCCCGAACAGCAGGAGGAGTCATAAGATGGAACATTATCTCAGTCTCTTCTTGAAAGCCGTTTTCGTGGAAAACATGGCGCTGGCGTTCTTCCTGGGGATGTGTACCTTTCTGGCTGTCTCCAGAAAGGTTGAAACATCGACCGGCCTGGGACTTGCCGTTATTGTCGTACTGGGAATCACCGTACCGGTCAACAACCTGATTTACCAGTATGTACTCAAACCCGGTGCATTGGCATGGGCCGGTTTCCCCGACACGGACCTGACATTTATCGGACTGGTCACCTACATCGGCGTTATCGCCGCCATGGTGCAGATCCTCGAAATGGCATTGGATAAGTATGCGCCCGCCCTGTACAACGCGCTGGGCATCTTCCTGCCGCTGATCACGGTCAACTGCGCCATCCTCGGGGGCACCCTGTTCATGGTGGAACGGGACTACACCTTTGCGGAAAGCACGGTATACGGCCTGGGAGCCGGTACCGGATGGGCACTGGCCATCATCGCGCTGGCCGGTATCCGCGAACGGATGAAGTATTCCAACGTTCCCCCTGGTATGCGCGGGCTGGGCATCACGTTTATCATTACCGGCATCATGGCCATGGCGTTCATGCTGTTCTCCGGCATACAACTGTAGGACACACCATGCTACATTCACGTTCTTTCGGAGCTGTTCAATGAGTACTGCATTACTTGGCATGCTGGTTTTTACACTGGTGATACTCCTGCTGGTGGTCATCATTCTGTTCTCCCGTTCCTGGCTGGTACCCAAGGGAAAACTCAACATTATTATCAATGACGAAACGGACAATCCGATTCAGACCGGTGCCGGAACAAAGCTTCTCGGCGCATTGGCGGAAGAAAAAATATTCGTGTCCTCTGCATGTGGAGGCGGCGGAACCTGTGCCCAGTGCAAGGTCGTGGTTCTGGAAGGCGGCGGTGAACTGCTGCCAACCGAAACTGCCCATGTCAGCCGGAAAGAAGCGCGGGAAGGGGTGCGACTGTCCTGCCAGGTACCGGTAAAACAGGATATGAAAATCCATCTTCCCCCTGAAGTATTCAACGCCAAGGAGTGGGTCTGCACCGTACGGTCCAACGAAAACGTGGCGACGTTCATCAAGGAACTGGTGCTGGAGTTGCCCGAAGGAGAAACCATCGACTTCCGGGCTGGCGGATATATCCAGATCTCCTGTCCGCCCCACATCCTGCAGTATGATGCATTTGACATCCCGGATCAGTTCCGGCAGGATTGGGAAGCCTTCCGCCTGTTTGAACTGGAATCCCGGGTGGACGAATCGGCGGTCCGTGCCTACTCCATGGCCAACTATCCACCGGAAAACAACATCATCATGCTGAATGTACGGGTGGCGACACCGCCTGCCGGACGCAACGACATTCCGCCCGGCATCATGTCATCCTGGATCTTTAACCTGAAACCCGGTGACCCGGTCACCATTTCCGGACCGTTCGGCGAATTCTTCGCCAAGGAAACCGAAAACGAAATGGTGTTCATCGGGGGCGGGGCAGGGATGGCGCCCATGCGGTCACACATCTTCGACCAGTTGAAACGAATCAAGTCCACCCGGAAGATATCTTTCTGGTATGGCGCCCGGAGTCTCCGTGAAGCGTTCTACGTGGAAGAGTTCGACGAGCTGGCGGCAACACATGACAACTTTGAGTGGCATCTGGCCTTGTCCGAGCCCCTGCCCGAGGACCGCTGGGAAGGGCCGACCGGGTTTATCCACCAGGTTGTACTGGAGAATTATCTGCGCCACCATCCGGCACCGGAAGACTGTGAGTTCTACATTTGCGGACCGCCCATGATGAATACCGCGGTACTGGACATGCTGGACAACCTTGGCGTTGAAGCAGAAAACATCCTGCTGGATGATTTCGGCATTTGAACCATACAGTTATCCCGATCAATTTCGGGTAAAAGGAGAACGCATATGACACAGTTTCTTTTTGGAGCAGCCGCCATGCTGATGGGATTCGGCCTGATGGCTGTCGGGGTCCAGCTGGGCCGCCGGTTCCAGAAGCAGACATGCGGTTGCGATGTGGATCCGTTTGGTTCCACCGATGGTGGCGGTTGTGCCTGCGGCGGCAGCTGCGGCTGTAACTGATCGCATACCAATCCTGAAAAGCAAAGAAAGGGCGGGTTCCCCCGCCCTTTTCGCTATTCCCAAATCGGCACGTTCTACTTGTTCACCTGGAACGTGGTATCGCCATTGCTGAAGAAACCCACAATCTGGTTGGCCGCAGCCAGCCCGGCATTGACATTGGCTTCAAAGGTCTGGGCACCCATCTTCTTCTGGGTGAAGAATACCCGGTCCCCGTAACCATCCACCAACTCGTCCTTGCAGTCCGGCGCAATGTCGGCCGCATACCGGAACTGTTCCCGTTCTGCCAGCATCTGCTTCAACCCGGCCTCATCCATTACTTCCTTACGGGCCGTGTTGATCACCATGGCACCCGGTTTCATCTTTGACATCAGCGTATAGTTGATGGATTGCTTCGTCTGCTCATTCGCCGGGATATGCAGGGACACGAAATCCGCCCGGCTGTACATGTCTTCCAGAGAATCCACTGCTTCCACACCGTCAGCGGTGATGGCTTCCACCGGGATAAACGGATCATACGCGATACAGGTAACGCCGAAGCCCGCCGCGATCCGTGCCACGTGACGACCCACGTTGCCGTATGCGTGGAGACCGATCACCTTGCCCTTCAACTCGGTACCGGCATGGCCGGTGTACTGACGGCGGGCCAGTTGCAGCATGAGGCCGAATACCAGTTCCGCCACAGCATTGGAGTTCTGTCCCGGTGTATTCATGACCACGATGCCCTTCTCGGTTGCTGCTTCGAGGTCCACGTTGTCATAACCGGCACCGGCACGGACGACCACCTTCAGGTTGGACGCGCCGTCCAGCACTTCACGGGTGACTTTGTCACTCCGGATAATCAACGCATCCACATCCGCGACCGCGGCAACCAACTCGCTCTGGTCCTGATACTTCTCCAGCAATACCAGCTGGTAGCCGGCCTGCTCCACGATTTCCCGGATGCCGTCAACAGCCGCCGGCGCAAATGGTTTCACAGTTGCAATCAAAACCTTCTTGGACATGCTTCCCTCCGTTTAGAGACTCGGTCAAATACCCTGCTACTGTACCCCAGCGGACCGGGGTTGTCAAAATGAGTCGCCGCAATCCAATGGTTTGCCGCCATCTTCAGCTGCGTCGGTCTCCATCGGACAGCATAACCCATCGGTTAACCGCTCTTTTTCCACCGTTGCAGAATATCAATGCCGGCAGCCTCCAATGCCAGGGCCAGTTGCTTGAACGACTTTTCGAACCCCTGTCGGGGGATTCGCTGCCGCTTCCCATTTGCCACCTGCAGCTCCATCCCCGTTTCATCCCGTGCCAGCATGATGGAACCTGCCGCGCCATAAGCACCACTCAACACCAGGAACGGCACCAGCTTGCGGACCCAGTCCGGCAAACCCCGTTTGTATGGCACCGCCCCCCGGATGTCCGAAAATGCCAGTTCCCGGCAACGGCCCAGGGTGTGGACAACCAGGCCGTCATCCCGGATCACCAGGTAAAAGGACCCGTACCAGGCCGCAATGTACAGGATCAGCCCGGAAATCAACGCCACGGGCAGGAACAGGAGCATGGTACCGGCAATTCCAATTATAAACGGCAGCGCCAGGAATATCCCCGTCAGCATGAACCCCATGATGTCCGGACCCACAACGGCCGGTCCCCGGGCATACACATGGGCCCCAGCCGGCGGCTTGGGCCACGGCACCAGGATATAGATGACCAGCCCGGCCACCAGGGTCAACAGGCCGATCCATACCGGCTGTTTGAACAACAGGACCAGTCCAGCTGTCAACACCGCCAGCACCACAATCCGTCTGGCCACTTCCCTGAAACCAGTCCTTGTGATCATGGCGTCTCCATCACGTTTATCGGAAGCAGTACCGCGGACGGATATGCCCATCGCCGTATGTCACCCGAAATACTAATGGCAAACACAGGCGCTTCCACAATACCGATCTCATAGCCGATCCGTTTCAACCATCGACCCAACGCACCTGTCTTTCCGGCTTTCTTACCGCGACCCATTGGACCTCCAATCTGATTGCTGTTTCACCTTCCAATCATTTTACATGAGTAAGCCCCATGAAACAGCTGACGGTTCATCAGAATCAGTTTGAGT
>CAZDKZ010000001.1:94700-107049 GCA_964506215.1 uncultured Holophagae bacterium | reverse complement strand
GCCCTGTGCTGGGCGGGTGGGTCGATCCTGTTTACCCATGCGGGGCATCGGATCGGCTCGCAGGCAGTGAACCAGATTCGACTTTGGTTTGCACTGGTGATGATGATTCCGGTTCATTTTTTTATCCTGGGTACAGTTGCACCACTGGACGCGGGCTGGGACCGGTGGTTCTGGCTGGGTACTTCCGGTTTTGTGGGGTATGTAATCGGCGATGCGCTGCTGTTTGAATCCTTCGTCCGGATCGGTCCCCGTCTGTCCATGTTATTGATGACAACCGTTCCCATCTTCGGTGCGATTCTCGGGTACGTGTTTCTCGGGGAATCATTGCTGGTCCTGGAATTTGTTGCAATCGGGTTGACCCTGGTGGGTATCGGGATCGTGGTCGGTGAACGGCGGAAACCGGCTGAAAGCGTCTTCTCGGTAACACCGCTGGGTGTGCTGTTGGGTCTGGGCGGTGCCCTGGGTCAGGCAACGGGATTGCTGCTGGCCAAGAACGGCCTGGTAGACGGGTTTTCCGCCATTTCGGGAAATTTCATCCGGGTCAGTGTTGCGGCCGTGACTTTGGGGCTGATCATGCTTTTCAGGGGTAAGCTCTGGTCGCAGTTTGCAAAACTGAAGGATCGCACCGCTGCGATTCAATTGACCGGTGCATCCACAACGGGCCCGGTGCTGGGCGTGATCCTGTCGCTGGTGGCCATCAGCCATGCCAAGATCGGGGTGGCATCCACGCTCATGTCGCTGGCACCGTTGTTCATGTTGCCCCTGGCGGCAGTGTTTTTCCGGGAGCGGATCACGCTGCGTTCGCTGGTTGGCACGCTGATCGCGGTTGTGGGATCTGTTCTCCTGTTTCTCTGACACAAAAAAAACCGGGAGCAGAACTCCCGGTCCGATGCTGTTCAATTTCAAATAGTTGCTATTCAACCTCACAGAAAGCCAATGTTTGTTCAATTTGCTTTCCGGACATCCCTGCCAGCAGGAACGGATGCCAGCTTTTGCCGTCCGTCAGTACGGAGATTACTGATTCGGGACTGGCGAATCGGATCCATCCACTGAGAATCCCTGCGGGGACGGTGGCCATATGTCCGATCAGGATATTGGCTTTTCCTGCAACCGGTGTGTCCACGTGCTTTTCTTCCGCGGCTTTTTCGGACAGGGATACGTCCATGGACAACGGTCCTTCCACGGCGACACCATTTCCGAATTGTCCCCGGTTGCCCATGGCTTCCATCACGGCCGCCGGCACTGCGGAATCCATCTGCGGGCTCACCAGTTCAACCGCAGACAGGACAGCCACTTTCGGCGCGTCAATGCCGGCCTTTCTGGCAGTGGCAATCGCATTCTGAATAATAGCGGTCATGGTTTTGATGTCGGGTTGGGGATGAACGAATCCGTCGCTGAGCAGTACGGTCCGGTCCTTGAATTGTACAATCGCTACCTGGCTGAAGGTTCTGCGGGTGCTTTTACCGGCTTCACGGATACTCGCCGCCAGTCGGCTCTCCGCTTCCTCGTTGAAGACTACGGTTCCGGTGCCCTTTTGCAGGCGGTCCATCGCCTGTTCCACGGAAGCGGTTTCCAGCCGCGTGTTCAATGTATGCAGGTTACCGATCTGCAGTGTCATGATACACCCCCGTTTGCATAGAGTACACCCAGTGCCAGTGAGGCCTTCTTGTTGGTTGCGGAATCTGATCGGGATACCAGGCAGACAGGGGCCTTGGCGCCCATGACCAGTCCGGAGAATACGGTGTCCGTGGTCAGTGTCAGGCCCTTGATGATGGTGTTGCATTCCTCGATGGCGGTAGCCACCACACCGTCCAGCCGGGTCAACGCAGTATCCGGTGTGATGTCCCCGGCATAGTCAATGTCTGGCAATGACAGCGCGGAAACGAGGGCGTCATGCTCCTGCACCGATGTGTCCGGATAGGCCCCCAGGAACCCGAACGAAAACGGACGGATGCCCATCACGTGGGCCAGGTCCACCATGTTTTCCACCAGTCCGGCCTTCTGTTCCCGTGTGGGTTTTGGGATCATCCCGCCGTCGGTAAACAGAAGCAGACGGTCCCGTCCCGGGATGTCCAGTACGGCAACGTGGCTCATCACGTCCCGAACCTTCATGTCATCTGCGGACAGCAGTGCTTTCAGCAGGATGGCGGTTTTGACAAATCCCTTCATCAGAAACTGGGCTTTTCCCGCCTGTACCAGTTCAACCGAACGGGCACTGCCCGCCACCGGGTCGGAAATATCTTCAATTGCGCAACGATCCAGGCTGAACCCTTCCGTTGTCGCGATAGTTTCCATTTCCTTCCGGTCGCCCACCAGGATGGCGTCTATGATTCCCTCGTCACAGGCACTGACCACGGCTTCCAGGACGGACGCATCGTTGGCCATGGCCACCGCAACGGTCTTGTTGCCGGATGCTTTCCGTGCTTCTTCAATGATGGTCTCCGCGGAGCGGATGGGCATGTTCATGGGGTATACTCCTTGATTTCGGTCAGGCCGTTTACGGCGCGGAAACCGGCTTCCGCCAATGCCTGCATTTCGCCTTCTCCGGGAAATACAATGACATCACCAAGGAAGTTGATGTATGCCTTCAGGTCGTTGATGAACTGCTCGGAATGGGCGATGCCGCCCGTAATCAGAATGGCCTGGAAATCTCCCCCCAGCGCGGCGGCTTCCCGCCCGATTTCCTTGGCGACCTGGAAGACAAACGCCCGGTAGACCAGGTCCGCTTCCGTGTCACCATCTGCAACCATCTGGAGAACCTCCCGGAGATCGGATGTGCCCAGCAATCCCTGGAAACCGCTGTCCACGGAAAAGGCTTTCTCCACTTCCTTCTTTTCTTTACCGGAATAGCACAAGTCAATGACGCCATTGAGGGGCAGGGCACCGGCCCGCTGTGGAGAAAAGGGTCCTTCACCCAGCAGACCGTCATTCACGTCCCGGACCTTGCCGCCTTCCAGTGCGCAAATGGAAATGCCGCCGCCGATATGGGCGACCACATAGTTGGTGTCTTCGAGTTTACAGTTGATGGAAGCGGCGTGGCGCATGGCCGTGGCGCGGATATTCAGGGCATGGGAGCGGCATTTCCGCTTGATCCCGGGGAAACCGGATACCCGTGACACGTCCCAGAAGTTGTCTACAGTAACCGGGTCTGCGATCCACGCGTCCACATCAAAATCACGGGCCAGCTGGTCCGCAATCATGGAACCCATGTTGCTGGCATGGTTGGCATACTTGCAGGACTGGTAATCGGCCAGCATGGCATCGTTGATGGCGTATACACCGCCATCCATGGGCTTCAGCGGACCGCCTCGGCCCACAACGCCCACCACCTTCGCGGAATCCGTATTCAGGTGTTCGGCCAGTGCGTTGCGAATTGCGGACAACCGCAACTCAAACTGATCAGTGACCTTGTCAAATGCCGCAACCTCTGCTCCATTATGTTCAATGTTCTGCTCAATGACCGCTCCGTTTTCGTGAAAGACCCCGAATTTTGTGGATGTGGAACCGGGGTTAATCACAATCACGACTTCACGCATAGTGCCTCCAACAAATCGTTCTTCAATAGCGGGCACAGTGTACCATTTGAAAGATACAGAGAAAAGCAAGGGCAGCATGAAATTTTCATAAGGAAACCTTTATGTTTTCGTGATATTAGTCACGTTTTTCGTTGACGAAATTACCACCCCTGTGGCAGAATACTCACACGTTCGATCAATCTGAAGAGGGGGTGATATTCAAGAGAAATTGTTGCTTTTGTGACTCTGGGTGGATGGTCCGTCCAGAGCTTCATTCATCTTTATCGGGAGGTCAACCGAATGAAGAAGTTTTTATGGGTAGTGGTTTTCCTGTGCGCCACGCTGTCGTTTTCGCAGCAGAAGTACAGTGTGCTGACGGGTACCGTTACAGCAAACGGTAACGCGCTTCCGGGCGTGACCCTGCAGCTTGCAGGCCCGAACCTGATGGGCCAGCGTTCCGTTGTAACCAACGAAGGCGGTGTGTACCGTTTCTCCCTGGTTCCGGCGGGTGGTAATTATGAACTTCATGCCAAGATGATGGGTTTCCAGCCGTTCGTTCGCAAAAACATTTCCTTGCCATTGGGTGGAACGATTACACTGAATGTGGAATTGAATGAAGCGACGATCGAAGAAGAAATCATCGTTACGGCAGAAGCGCCGCTGATTGACACGACGTCCAACCAGGTTTCCACGAACCTCCGTACGGAGTTTGTTGAAACATTGACCAATGACCGCCAGTTCCAGATGGTAATGGCGATGATGCCGGGTTCCATCGAAGGAAACAACCCCAGCATGCTGGGTGGCGCGGACTCTGACAATGTTTACATGGTGGATGGCGCGGACACGACTGACCCCCTGACCAAGACCTGGGGCGCGGCGTTCAACTTTGATACCCTGGAAGAAGTCCAGGTGATCGCCGGTGGTGTTTCCGCTGAATACGGCCGTGGACAGGGTGCTGTTGTCAACCTGGTCACCAAGTCCGGTGGTAACGAGTTCCATGGTAACTTCCGTTACATCACGTCGGATGTGGACTGGAACAACAAGCAGAACGGCAAACCGTTCGACGAAGCCACGAAGTATACCTCGGAAGACCGCTGGGCCATGACCCTCGGTGGTCCGATCATCAAGGACAAGCTCTGGTTCTTCGTCTCATACGAAAACCGTGACAAGCAGAAACAGACATCTCACTGGAACAACCTGGCGGATTTCCGCACACAGGATCCCGCGAGACAGGTCATTGAATATCCGAGTTATGAAGGACATTATCTGTCCACAAAATTGACCTGGCAGATCAATGACAACCATTCATTGATGGTTCTGTACAATGAAGACCCCATTGAATTCCCGTTGTATTCATACTTGAACTACAACTACATTGCCAACCGGAACCTGGTGAAGCGGGAACAGGGCGGCGAAAACCTGTTCTTTGAATGGAACTGGATGCTGTCTTCCGACTCTTTCCTGACGGTGAAGTTCCAGGACAACGATTCACCGCTGAGCAACCTGCCCTATGGTGAAGTCGGTAACAACACGACCTATCCGATGCAGTATTATGTTGCCCGTCGGGATACCGGTGGCTATGGTGGATTCTATCCCCAGGCTTCCGCGCCGCACAGCTCTTACGATTCTTTCCGTAAGTTCAACTCCTACAAGGCAATGTTCTCCAAGTTCCTGGATACCGGCTGGGGCTCCCATGATCTGAGCATCGGTCTGGAAATTCGGGATTCCGAGTATGGTGATGTTACCCGGGCATATGGTGGCGCATTGGCCATGATGTACTGGTATGAACCGTATGAAGCGTATGGCTATGGTGGTTTCTTCTGGGATGCCGTAGACGAACGTCTGCCGGACCAGACCAACGAAGATTACAAGGCCATCTATATCCAGGATAAGTGGAACGTGACGGATCGTCTGACCCTGAACCTGGGTCTGCGTACCGAAAACCTGGTACTGTCCAACGTGGACAATGTGGATATCGTGGAAAACAAGTTCGGCGACATGATGGCGCCGCGTATCGGTTTTGCCTATGACATCGACGGCAGTTCCCTGCACGCGTCCTATTCACGGTATTATGATGCCATCGGCAACTGGGTGGTCAGTAACAGCCAGCCGGGCCAGCAGTACAGCGAAGACGAATACTGGCTGCTGACGACGCCGACCGCATTGGCAGCTATGGGCCTGGAACCCTGGGCCAACCTGGCTGACTGGGCTCAGATCATGCCTTCCGCCGCACCGGAATTGTGGGCCTACAACGGCAACTATACGTACGGTCCGGATGGCAATATCAACATCATCGGTGAAATTGAACCGTCCTACATGGATGAATTCAACATCGGTTATGAATGGCAGGTAAGCCCGCTGTACGCATTGGGCTTCAACTATTTCAACCGTACCTGGAAAGATGCCTATGAAGATTCTGATTTTGATCAGGATGGTATGTGGGAATTCCAGACCGTTGATGGCAACTGGCGTGAATATGAAGCATTGATCTTCACCGCGCAGAAGAAGCTGGCTGATGATGGATTCCAGTTCCTGTTCTCCTATACCTATTCATCCACCCACGGCTATGCTGCTGCTGACAACTCCACGGTTTACCTGGATACGGCTTATGACGTGCACAACTGGTATGGTCGTGTGAACGATGTACCGCACGTATTCAAGTTCAACGGTTCTTACTCGTTTGACTTTGGTCTCCTGGTGGGCTTGAACTATATCCTCAGTGATGGTTTTGCCTATACCGGTCAGATTTCTGTGACCAACGAAATTCCGGGCGAACAGAACGGTGATCTGCAGTATGTGTATGCGGAAAAACGTGGTAGCCGGCGGGCGCCGACCTGGTCCCGTGCAGACCTGCACGTGGAATATGGTTTCAACCTCTGGAAGAATGTTGAATTGTCCATTTATGTAGACATTTTCAACCTCTTCAATACCCGGTCAACCTTCAGTGTTGATACCTATATGGGTTCCGGTTATTACGATACCGATGCTGTTCCGGGCACGCAGGAATATTTTGACTACGTGACCACGAACTCACCGGTTCTGGAAGAAGCGAACGAAAACTTTGGTGATCCTGATCTGTGGCAGTTCCCGCGGTCATTCTACCTGGGTTTCAATATCCAGTTCTGATTGCGATTACCTGAACCGAGGGGGGCGCAAGCCCCCCTTTTTCATTTTTTGACTGTATCCATTTAAGGAGAATTAACATGAAGAAACTGGTGGGGTTACTGGTCCTGGTGACCATGAGTGTAAGCGGACAAAACCTGTTCAAGGATTTTGATTATGTCACGGTCGAAGGCCGCGTGGTGACCCGTTCCGGTGAGCCTGTTGTGGACTGTAACGTGGAAATCCGGACAATTTCCCAGGGCGGATCTGATGTGACGCTTGTAACAACCGGGACGCGGGATGAAACCAAGCTGGACAAGGCCGGTTGGGGACGTACGGATGATAAGGGCGTCTATTCAATCAAGGGCATACCGGCACCCGGTTCTTATCTGATCGTTGTAAAGGGTGTGAAAGGATATAAGAAAGCCCAGATGCCTTTGCGGATAGACAAGTCCGGTGAGACAACCATTAAGGCACAGGAGCTGGTACTGGACCTGTTCAAACAAAAAGTCGACAAGAAGACCCGGAAACTGCTGACGAAAGCGTCCAAAGCGATTGGCAAGGATGATCTGGTTCTGGCTGAAAGTCTTCTCAATGAAGCAAAACAGCGTCAGCCGGAGTTGAGCGAAATTTATGTCAGCCTGGGTAACATATATCTGAAGCAGCGGAAAGCAGATGATGCGCTGAATGCGTTTACCAAAGCGTTTGAATACGGGGAAAAGAACATTCAACTCTGTATGACAGCTGCCCAGTTGGCGTTCCGGTCACAGAAATTCAGTGACGTGGTTCAATTTGCGGATGCAGTATTGAACCAGGAGCCGGGTCACCTCCAGGCGCTTTACATGGCAGGTGTGGCCAACTATAATCTGCAACAATTTGAGTCCGCATCCGTTTACTTTAAACAGTACACGGATGCACGGGAAGGGGCACAATCCGATGTGAACCTGCTCTATGTTTACGGCATGACCGAAATGGAGCTGGGACACGAAGCGGTAGCCGCCCGGTTGCTGCACCAGGCGTACAAACAGGGCTGGAAAGCGGATGTGGGCTTTATGAAGATGTTGGCCAATATGTATATCAAGCAGAAAATGGCCCCCGAAGCCAAAGCCGTATTGAAGGACCTGTTGGACAAGTTTGGTGCCTTTGAAGGACGCGACCAGGCGGAGCAGGTGTACAATTCCCTGTGAGCATTCTCACTTGGAGGAGAAAATGAAACGTCTGCTCATTGTTGTTGCGCTGGTGTTGTTGGTGATACCGGTGACAGGGCAAAACCTTTTCAAGCAGTTTGAATTTGTAACTGTAGAAGGACGTGTGATGTCCCGTGGTGGCCAACCGATTGTTGATTGCCTGGTGGAAATCCGGACACTGTCGAATCAATCCACGCTCAGCAGCCCGAAAAGTCCGGCAGATGGACCGACCGGGGGCGCTGTTCCCGCGGGTTGGGGCGCATCGGATATCGGCGTGGTTGAAAGCGGTTCGTATGATATCAGTCGTCTGGAAAAAGCAGGCTGGGGACGTACCGACGCGGAAGGCCGCTATTCCATCAGTGGTATTTCGGTTCCGGGATCCTATATCCTGGTGGTCAAGGGTGTCGATGGATTCAAGAATGCCCAGATGGCACTTCGTGTGGACAAGCCACGGGGTGAGACGCTGAAGGTCCATGACTTGACCCTGGACCCGTTTGTGGAGATTGATGGTGCCACAAAGAAACTGCTGAAGAAAGCGGACAAGGCATTGCAGGCAAACGAGCTGGAAGAGGCAGAAGATCTGCTGAAGCAGGCGGCGCAGAACATGCCGAACCTGGCGTCTGTTCATGTGAGCCTGGGTAATGTGTACCTGAAGAAGAAAAATGCCAAGGGCGCATATGAAGCGTTTCAGAAAGCCTTTGAGCTGGGTGAGCAGAACCCGGAACTGAGTGCGCTGCTGGCACGTTTTGCCTTCCAGAACCAGGACTTTGACCTGGCGACGGTTTATGTGAACGGTGTATTGTCTGCGAAACCGGATGATGTACAGGCACTGTATCTGGGTGGTGTTGCCAACTATAACTTGCAGAACTTCGAACAGGCCGCTGACATGTTTGGTAAATATGAAGCGATTCGTGGAGATATTTCCAAGGATGTGAATCTGCTCTATGTTTACGGGATGGCGGAGTTTACCCTGAAGCAGTATGAAAAGGCGGCGGAACTGCTGCACACCGCTTATCGCAACGGTTGGAAGGCCGACGTACCGTTCATGAAAACCCTGGCCAATGCCTATGTGATGCAGAACAAAAATGAAGAGGCAAAAGCTATTCTGGGTGAATTGCTGGAAAAATTCCCGCAGTTTGACGGACGGGAAGGGGTGGAAGACATTTACAACAAGCTGTAATGATGTCTTTTGTTATCAAGTAAAAGGAAGCGGGTGCTGCGGCACCCGCTTTTCTTGTTCAGCAGATCGAATCTTCTGGGAGATTTTGCGCTTTTTCGGACGGCTCGGTTGCCTTTGACGCTGTAAAGAAGTGTTGAAAAATGATAAAGTACCATTCATGAGAAGTTTCATGGCATGGTGGCACGCAATCCTGTCAACTTATCCCGTTCTGGTCTTGAGCGGCCTGGTCATCTTGACGGTATTTTCCGGATACGGTGTGTGGAAACTGGAATATTCCAATTCCATCACAGATCTGTTGCCGACCGAGAACCAGGTAGTGGGCAGATATCTGCATGTGGTCAAGGACTTTGGGATTGCTGAGGACATCATTGTTGCCATTGAAGAGGAAAACGGTGATGCACAGAACGCCCAGTTGTTCTTTGACATTTTCCTGGAACTGGTTCAGGAAGATGACCGGTATGATGAACTGCTGCGGGGTGTGGACTACAACCTCTCGCAAAAACTGGACCTGATCTTCACACCGTTTCTGCTGGAACATGTCAGTGTGCTGATGCCCCCCGATATCCTGGAAGCTTTTGTCGAACGACTGTCTCCGGCTTCCATGAACGAAATCATGAGACGGAACAGGGAGCTGCTGGAAACGGGCACGGGCAGTACGTTGCTGGTGGAGAAGGATCCGCTGCAATTGCTGGGGCTGATGTCCTCGCTGTCCAGCCAGATGCAGGGCAAGTATGAACTGGACTTTCCCGGGGGATACTATTCATCAAGGGATCATCAGTTGCTGCTGGCATTTTTCAAGCCCATTGACAGTGCGGACAACATCGAATACACCCAGGAATTGATGGATTTCCTGATTGAAATGCGCGAAGCGACGATTGCAGAGTTTGCGGAGGAATCTGATTCACCCGATACGGTGAGCCTGCAGTTCACCGGGGCCCATGCGATTACCTATTATGACCGTGCTGTCATGGAAAATGATATGAGTTCCACGTTCCTGCTCTCATTCGCCCTGGTGCTGCTTGTCTTTGTATTGGCTTACCGGAACCCGTTTTCCTTTTTCTATGCTGCGGTTCCATTGCTGTTGGGTGAGTTGTGGGCGTTCGGGCTGGCTTACTATATTGTGGGCGGGCTGAACCTGTTAACATCGGTCACTGCCGCGATCATTGTCGGCCTGGGCATTGATTTTGCGATTCATTTGTATTCCCGTTTTCTGGACGAATTATCTGCAAATGAGGATCGTTCCATCGCAATGCAGATTGCGTTTTCGGAAACCGGCGCTTCCACGCTTGCGGGGGGGCTGACAACAGCCGCCGCGTTTTCCGCGATGATGATGGCCTCTTTCAGGGGCTTGCGGGAATTCGGGGTCATTGCTTCGCTGGGTATTCTGTGCACATTGCTGGCCGTAACCACGGTACTGCCCATGATGTTCATGTTGCGAAAGAAGCTGCGGCGGACTCGTCGAATGACCCAGTTCGGTTTGCATTTCTTTCACGCAGCAATCGACCGGTTCCATAAGCCGGTGTTCATCCTGCTGACGGTTGTCACCGTATTCATGACATACCAGGCATCGCAGCTGCGGATCACCACCAGCATGCGGGAACTGCGGAGTGAGACCAATCCGGCACTCCAGTTGCAGACAACAATTACCGAAAAACTGAAAGCATCGTTCCGGTCCCTGACAATTATGCTGACAGCTGAGAGTGAGGAAGAGCTGGAACAGCGATATGCCCGGTTGCATGCTTTTCTGGAACGGGATGATGTGGCCAGGGTGGAATCGGTGTACAACATTGTACCCGGTGCAGCAGCGCAGGCAGCAAGCATTGAGCTGCTGGCCTCACGGGACTTGCCGGAAAATGTCGTGGACACATTCAAAGCAGCCTTTGATGATGCCGGGATGGTCTGCGACCCGTATTGTGAAACCTATGTGACGTGTCTGGACCAGTCGCTTCGCCTGAAATCGCCGTTAACGCTGGATCACGTCTTGTCATCAAGCATGGCACCGTTGTTTGAGCGGATGGTGAAGAAGCGTGCCGGCCGATATGAGATGGCGGTGAATGTGTTTCCCTCGGTGCCCACCTGGGACCGGGAAAATATGGACATCCTGATTGATGACCTGAACAGTTTTATGGCTGAACAGGGATGGACGGGAGAAAACTATCTGACCGGTATTGAACTGGTGGTGGGCGAAATAAAGCGTCTGATTAAGGAAAACTTTTATCTGTCCACGCTTCTTTCCCTGTTGTCCGTGTTTCTCATCGTCTACCTGCACCAGCGGAGCTTCCGGTTGACCATGCTCTCCTTTTTTCCGTTGCTGGCAGGAATCGCCTGGATGCTGGGCGCCATGCATCTGCTGGGGGATGATATTACACTGTACAACTTCATGGCGACCCCCATGATTATCGGCATTGGTATTGACCAGGGCATTCATCTGCTGGATCGGTTTATCGCCGGACGGGACGGTGATATCGCGGAAGCGGTCATACATACCGGGAAGGCGATCACGTTTACGGCATTGACCACAATCATCGGCTTCGGCTCACTGTTTATCAGTCATTTCAATGGATTTGCCAGTCTCGGCATGACCACAATCCTGGGTGTGGCGTTCTGCTGGGTGGCATCGTTGCTTTACTTTCCCAGTTTCCTGAAACTGGTGTATGGTAACCGGCGTTTCTGGCCGGAAGCCAAGATTCGGAAGCGATGCGGATAACACCGGACAATACACGGCACATCCACCTGGTGGGCGTTTGCGGGACAGCAATGGGGAACGTTGCGATGGCGTTGAAGCAGCTTGGCTTCCAGGTGACCGGGTCTGACGCAGGCATCTATCCGCCCATGTCCGATGTGCTGAAAGCTCACGGCGTTTCTATTTCTTCATTTGATGTTGCCAACACAACCAACCCGGATCTGTTTATTGTCGGGAACGCAATCCCCCGGGGCAATCCGGAGGCAGAGGAAATCCTGAACAGGCGTTTGCCATACCTGTCCCTGCCGGAAATCCTCCGGGATGTGTTTGTTGGGAACAGGAAACTGGTACTGGTCACCGGCACCCATGGCAAAACATCCACGACCGCCATGATTGCCCATATTCTGCAGGCTTCAGGTGTCCCGGTTTCCTACCTCTTCGGTGGCGTATTGGTGGGATCGTCCACCGGGTTCAACTGGGATCCGGAAAGTGGGATATTCGTGCTGGAAGGGGATGAATATGATACCGCTTTCTTTGATAAAACAGCAAAGTTCCTGAAGTTTTCACCGGACATCCTCGTGATGAATGCCCTGGAGTTTGACCATGGGGATATTTTCCGTGACCTGGAAGATATCCGGCGGGCATTTCGGTTCCTGTTGCGGCGAACACCTGGAAACGCGGT
>CAZDKZ010000001.1:0-94600 GCA_964506215.1 uncultured Holophagae bacterium | reverse complement strand
TGGGTATTGATCCAGGAAAGGCTGCCTGTCAACTGGAGCGTTTTCCCGGTGTGCTTCGACGGTTTCAACAGCGATATTTGGACCCCGACCGGGGAATCCGGGTGATTGAAGATTTTGCCCATCATCCAACGGCCATCTCTGAAACCATCCGGGGGGCGCGGGAACTGTTCCCGGAATCCCGGATCGTGGCCGTCGTGGAACCGGCGACCAATACCTTGCGCAGTGGAATGTTGACTGACGACCTGTTTGCTGCCATGGACCTGGCTGATTTGAGCGTCCTGTTGCCGAAACCCCCAACAAAACGCCATGCTGCGAACGACGACAGCGCGCATGCTTTGATCGGCCAAGTGGAAAGCCAGGTGATACAATTGACGGATCTGGAAGACTTTGAGGAATGGATGGAACGGACAATCAGGAAAAATGACGTGTTATTGTTCATGTCAAACGGTTCGTTCCAGGGTGTCCTGGATCGTGCAATTGAATTCCTGAGAGGGGAAGAACCGGATGAGCACTGAGTCCTGCCGCTATCTGCATGAATTGAACCGGTGGTTTGTTGCGTCCCATGAACACTATGGGGAAAGCAGCCATGGCCACAATTTTCAATGTCGGGTCATTTTTGATGGCATTGATCGGGAACGGCAGGGCCAGTATCTTACGGAAGTAATCGAAGATCTGGATTATCGTCACCTGAATAGATTGCCGTTTTTCCGGACCCATACGCCATCCACAGAGAACATTGCCCGTTTCATTTTCCGATCTCTGGCGGAAATGGGGTGCGATGTGCGGGAGGTGGATGTTGTGGAAACAGCAGGATCCAGTGGAGGTGTATGCAAATGCTGACCTTGTTGGTGTATGCAGTTCTCCTGTCGGCCGTGCTCGTGGTGGCTGGATTCTATCTGACCATTGTGGGTGACCGCATTGCGGATGAAACAGGATTTGGTGAAAGCCTGGTGGGCTTCATCATGCTGGCCGCCATCACTTCGCTTCCGGAACTGTCGACATCGCTGTCCGCAGCTGCAATCGGGCAGGCGAACCTGGTCGCGGGAAACATTTTCGGTTCCAACCTGTTCAACCTGAGCATTATTGCCGTCATGGTGATGTTTCTGCGGAAGCGCGGGCTGCCGGATGGTGATTCAAGAAATGTGCTGACCGGATCGTTCGGTATTGCCTTGGCCAGTGTCGTGGGCCTCGGGATGCTGACAGAATTTGCATTTGCCGGAGAGGTCCTGGTCGCGGCCTACATTGTGACCATGTTTCTCAATTATCGGTTTGAACGCAGGCAGTTGTCGATCACGGAAACGGGGTTGGCACCGGCATTCCGGTTCCGCGCATTGTGGCGGACGTACCTGTTCTTTCTTGTCCTCGGTGTGGTTGTGGTGGTCTGCGGATACCTGATGACGGTGGTCTGCGATCAGATGGCGGTGACCCCGTTCACGCTGATGGGGAACCGCATGGTACTCGGTCGCACATTTGTAGGACAATTGTTCTTGGCCATTGCCACGTCGCTGCCGGAGATGATTGTTACGTTCAGCGCGGTGCGTATCGGTAAGGTGAACATGGCATATGCAAACATATTCGGCAGCAATATTTTCAACCTGGCGATTCTGGGCGTGGCAGGGATTACCTATTCGGGGAACATGTTTGCCGGTATCGGGATCGAAAACATGCTCACACTGTTCATATTCATACTGATGGCATCCATCTCCATTGCGGCCATGAAGTATCGGCCTGTACGGCAGTTCCGCTTCGATGCGGTGATCATGATTCTGCTTTTCCTGATGAATCTTGTGTATGTGTTCAACCGGTAGGGTTGAAAAGACGGAAATAGAAAAAGGGACCGGATAACCGGTCCCTTTTTGTTGATGTGATGGAATCGCTGTTATTCGGAAACAACGTAAACTTTTGTTTCAACAGAAACTTCAGGGTGAAGTCGAATGTTGACCGGGAAGGTTCCCAGCTTTTTGATGGCTTCCGGAATTTCAATCTTCCGTTTGTCTACGTCAATATTTTCCCGTCCCAGCACATCGGCAATGTCCTGGCTGGTAACGGAGCCGAACAGGGCTTCATTTTCACCGGATTTCTTGGCAACGCTGATCGTCATCTTTTCAATCAGGTCCTTTACCATGTTTGCGGCTTCAACTTCTTTCTGATTTTTCAGCGCCCAGCTCTTCTTTTCCATTTCAATCTGTTTCAGGTTGCCATTGGTTACGGCAACAGCCAGGTTCTTGGGGAGCAGAAAATTGCGTGCGTAGCCGTCCTTCACACGGATAACTTCTCCCCGTGCGCCGAGGCCGTCTACGTTTTCTTTCAGAATCACCTGCATGCGTATCTACCTCCTGATTTTTTTCGCATCAGGTAACTGTTTTATCAGATGAAGGGGCAACGGTCAAACGTTTTGAGCGATAAATGGCGGGGTTCAGCCGGTGAGGTGGTGCGGTGAAGCGCAAAGGGCATTCATAAGCGTTTTTGTGTTCATCTGAACAATACAACCCCGGGCGCCGCCATTGATTCCGATTGCGTTATGCTGTGTCAGTTCCACATGAATACAGACCGGGAGAGAACGCCTGGAGCCAAACGGGCTGATTCCGCCAACCTGGTATCCCGTCAGACGTTCCGCTTCCGGAATTGTGGACATTCGGGCCTTGCGCCACCCCATGGCTTTCGCGGCTGATTTCAGATTCAGTTCACGGTCTCCCGGCATCAACATGAATGCGAATTGCTTGCCGGACTCATCTGCTACCACAAGAGTCTTGATCATCTGTTGCAGGGGAATTCCGGTCGCTGTTGCGGCAAATGCGGCACCTTTTTCCTTGTGGTCATACCAATGGACCGTATGGGCGATATTCAGATGTTCCAGGGTGGTCTGTCCCCGTGTTTTCATCGTTTCTTATCCCTTTTTCGTTCATGTCGGGTGCGGGCACGGTAGGTAAGCTTCAGGGGAACCTGCTCCAGTCCAAAGGTGGTTCGCAGCTCATTTTCCAGGTACCGCTGGTAGGAAAAATGCGGTGCTTTGCTGGAATTGGTGAAAAGCGCGAATGAAAGGGGCAGGGTGCCGGTTTGTGTCATGTAGTAGAACTTGAATGTTCGCCCGCTCTGCAGGGGGGGGCGGTGTTTGCGGGTGGCTGCCTCCAGGAAATTGTTGAGCTTGGCCGTCTGGAGTCGGGTGGTTGACAGGCGGATCTGTTCTTCGATTAACGGAAAAATGCGGCTCACCCGTTGGCCGGTCTTCGCGGAGATGAACAGGATCGGTGCATGTTTCAGGAACTTCATCCGTTGTCGCAGCTGCTGTTCGAATTTCTTCACGGTGCCGGTGTCTTTTTCCACCAGGTCCCACTTGTTGAAGAGGATGATGACATTTTTGTAGTGGTTGTGCGCATATCCGCTGATATTGGCATCCTGCAGGGATGGATCCTCGGATGAGTCCACCAGCATGAGTACCACGTCCGATCGTTCAATGTTTTTCTGGGCCTGCAGCACACTCACTTTCTCGACCACATCGTGGACTTTGGATTTTCTGCGAATACCGGCGGTGTCCACCACGCGGTAGGTTGTGCCGTGATACCGCAAAGTGGTGTCAATGGCATCCCGTGTGGTACCGGGCATGTCGGAAACCAGTACCCTGTCCTCGCCCAACATCCGATTCAGCAGGGAAGACTTGCCCACGTTCGGTTTGCCGATGATGGAAATGCGATAGTCCCGGGGACGGTCTTCTGCCGGTTCTTCATCGTCGGCGAAGGATGGTTCCAGTCCCAGGATTTCAACAGCCGTTTCCCGTAAGCGGTCCATGCCATCGCCATGTGCAGATGAGATGGGAATCATCGGTTCAAATCCAAGACCGTAGAAATCGCTGATGTTGTGTACGGCGCCCTTGACGTCCACTTTGTTTGCCGCAAGGATAACCGGTTTTGCAGCGCGTCGGATCACGTCGGCAACTTCTTCGTCCATGGCGGTAACCCCTTCCTTGGCGTCAACAATCATGATAATCAGGTCAGCATCCGCCAGGGCGGTGAGGGTCTGGGTGCGCATCTGGGCGAGGATATGATCACTGGTGGTGGGCTCCAGTCCACCGGTGTCCGTCAGCAGTACCGGGATGCCCGGTTCCAGTTCGATTTCATGAAAAATCCGGTCCCGTGTGACACCGGGGGTGTCGTTGACAATGGCAAGACGTTTGCGGATGAGTCTATTGAAGAGCGTTGACTTGCCCACATTGGGTCGGCCGATCAGCGCGATTACAGGACGTTTGGCCATTGTGCAAGGTCCGTCAGCAGGGGGATCCCAGGTTGCCGCCGCCCGTGAGATGAAGGTGCAGGTGCGGAACCTGCTGGTCTGCGTCCGGACCGCAATTGATAAAGATCCGGTAGCCGCTTTCCTGGATACTGTTCTGGCGGGCAAGCTTCTGGGCAACACTGACCATTTCCGTAACCAGGGGCAGGTCATAGGTTTCCAGCTGGTCCACATTGGGAATGTGTTTCTTTGGAATGATCAGGATGTGAACCGGTGCCAGGGGGTTGATATCTCGAAATGCCATGATGTTCTCATTTTCAAACAACAGTTCAGCCGGGATTTCATTTCGGACGATTTTACAGAAAATACAGTCCATGTGCTTCTCCATTTTTGGCTCACGGGCTGTCACTGGAACAACCCCGTGCCGGTGGTTCCTGCTATCCGTAAATGACAGTCAGGTATCCACGAATCGTTTTCTTCAATTCCCGGTAGTTCCGGGTCACTTCGGTATCCATGTCTTTTCTCAATTCCGTTGCCAGGACCGGCCAGTTTACCAGTCCGCTCCGGTTCATCCATTGATGGCCGGTCTGATAGTAAAACTTGTTGATGGATTCCCGTCTGGTGATCTCTCCCATGGCAAAGAGGTAGCGTCCGCGGCTGAGCACAGATGGCAGGATACTTGGCGGCACTTCATCATCGCCCCGGGCAATAGGCTGGTAACTGTCCAGGATGGTGAAATAGGACTCCAGGTAGGAAACAATGATGGCGGCAATATTCCGCAGCACGAACAGGGCATCTGACGGCACAACCACTTCATTCCCATCCAATTGGATCAGGTTGTGTGAGGCCAGGGTCACCAATTCCCGTTCCATTGTCTTTTTGTCGGGTTCATGGGTGTCATACACAAATTCCATGAAGAAGAGTTTGCGGAGAAATGTGTAATGTTCCCAGATCATCTCCCGGGAGATTCGGTTGCGTTTGGCCCGCAGAATTGCAATAGAAACAAGACTTGTATCAACAAAAAGATGGACAATGTTATTTTTGTAATACTCAAGGAAATTGCGATGGTCTTCTTCCGGCCTGTACACGGTTTCACCATCTACGTGTAATTCCTGGACCTGGCCGGTTTCCACCAGGTGGCGCAAGACCTGGACCACCCGTGCTTCCGGTTCGTCGTCCAGCTCAGCCATGGGCACATTCCGTTCTTCAAACAGAGAAACGGCATAGTGCAGACGTCGCATCAGGCCGGAATGACTGAGACCCTTGCGGATATTGGACAGGAACATGAGGGCGAGAATGGCTATCGGGGTGACGCGCGTTGCCCGCTGGATGGAGCGGATGACGTCATATCCCAGTTCGGTGGTGAATTCCCGGAATGCGGAATCGTCCAGTTCAGACAGATCCACCTGCTTTTCCTTCACATATTCCGAAAGGAAGAAGGGATCGCCGAAACTGACGTATACTTTGCCGAAGTTTTTTCCAAGAAGTCTGGTGGTCTTCAGTACCGAACGGGCACTTTCCTTTTCCTTGGTTTCCCCGTCCGCTTCACGCAGGTATGAGGACGATTCAAACAGCCGCCCGTATGTGATGGAAACAGGTGTGAATAACAGGTCGTTAACGTCTCCCCGTCTGACAGCGTTGACGTTGATGGACAACAGACCCGTTTTGGGATGGAGGAGCTTACCGGTTCGGCTGCGGGTGCCTTCCGGAAAGAATTCCTGGGGGATGTGGTCCTTCAGCAGTCGTCTGATGTAGGCTTCCAAGACCGAAGGATACAGACGATCACCTTTGAATGAACGGCGGATAAAGTAGGCGCCTGAACGCCTGAAAATCGGCCCCATGGGCCAGAACGAAAGATTGATTCCGGCTGCGATGTACGGAATCATCAGGTTGTAGCCGTGAAACAGGTAAGACAGCAGAAGATAGTCGGCATGGCTGCGATGGCAGGGCAATATCAGGGCCGGTGCCTGCTGGGATTTTTCCCGATATGTTTCCAATCCCTGCTCATCGACCCAGAAGCCTTCGATGACGCGGGGCCAGGCCCAGTCGAGGATGCCCCGAAAGCGGATTACGGTGCGGGACCGGAAATCGGCGGCCATTTCGTGAAGCATCTTGGTGGCCTGTGCCACCAGTTTTGACTGTTTATCCGCATCGCCGCCGGCCAGTTCTTCAATCTGCGTCTGTAGCTTGCGGTCCCGGAGCACACGTTGTGCCGTACGATACCGGTTCTTGATGGGTGGTCCTACCACAGACCGTTCCAGTCGTACCAGTGAACGGAACAGATGGGTCCGGATCCGACGCTCATGATCCTGGTCAGACAGGCGCCGGGTCAAAAATGTATGGATAGCAATGGGTGAACCAATTTCCATGGTGGTGTGAGAGGGCCGAAACAGCATGCGGCGGATCCGTCCGGTTCCCGTCAGCGTGCGCTTGCGTCCGAACCAGGTGCGGTTGGATTGCAGTGGGCGTGGAAACCGGTTCCAGACCGGTTGAACCGGGATCAGTGTGGCTTTCTTTCCCAATTTTTCCGCGATCTTGTGAATGGGCAGAAAGACCGGGGCCGGTGAAGCAGAGCCGGCACTCTGTGCGAGGCTGACCAGGAACAATCCCTCGGACTGGATCCAACTGGTGAGTTCATCCTCCATCTTCTCAAAATCAATCGGGGTGCGAAGCTCATGGATCTGGTCGACGGGAAGATCCAGGTGTTTTTCAATCAATGCCTGTACCGCCATCCGATCCAGACGGCTGTCCCGCTGAACCACCAGAATGGGCAGAATTCCGGTTTCTGAAAACGTGTCCTCTACGTGTTTCAGTGAAAACTCAGAGACGGATATTTTTTCAAAAAGCGGCTTTATGAGGTTTTCCATAGCCGTGATATTGTATCATAGAAAACACCCGCAATCTGTATGGGAAAACCCTTGGAGTGTGTTGGATATGAGAAAGAGACTGTGCCTGTTGCAGGAGCTGAATTCTGAAAAACCAACACTTGTGGTAAACGATGGCAAAAAAGTGGCTGTGATGAAAACAGCGGATGGAACGGTTGTCGCCTTTTCACCTTTTTGTCCGCATGCCCGGGCCAACCTGCTGCATGGGCGGTTTGAGAAGGACAGGGTCACCTGTCACTGGCATGGCTGGACATTCGATCTGGCAAGCGGAGAAGGGACCAATAATGACAGTTGCCTCAGCATGTTTCCGGTTGAGGTGGAAGCAGGCGTCGTATATCTGGTGACGGAAAAACCGGAAACGGATCAACCGGATGATGAATATTTTATGCCGGAAATCAAATGGAAGAAGGATAACAACTAGTCGCCGGCCTGAAGCAACCGGGGACTGTTCTTGACGGATTTCTGAAGCCACAGGTCATACAGTTGCGTATGACGTTCCGGTGAAAGTGTTCCCTGGTTTTCCGGAAGCGTTTGTCTTCTTCGAGATACCGCATACTGCAGGACCAGTGCGGATGCCACGGACACATTGAAACTTTCCGAGAATCCGTACATGGGGATATAAAAACCGCCGTCTGACAGGGCCAGTGTTTCCGGTCGTACGCCCGCGTGCTCGTTCCCCAGGACAAATGCGGTGGGTTCATGGTGTTCCAGCGGAATTTGAGACAGTGGACGAGACTGGTTGGCTACCATTGCTGCATAAATGGAAAACCCGCTGGATCGAAGAGTCCCCAGGCAGGTGGCCGCGTCCGGATACCGATGGACGGTGACCCATTTGTGGCTGTGCTTGGTTACCCGGCTGCTGGGATCGAAAGCATAATCTGATTCGATAACATGAAGGTCCTGGCAACCGAAAGACTCGAGGCTTCTGACAATTGCCGCCATGTTGTGCGGATCCAGCAGGTTGTCGAGAACCAGCGTGATACAGGACAGCCGCATGGACAACGCCTGGCGCAGTCGGGCCAGTCTGCCGGGTGACAGCAGACTTTCCAGCAGATCACGTTGTGCGTCCGTCAGCTTTTCGCGGTATTGAGATTGATTCATGATGCTTCTTGTTGAGACACAAAAAACCCCCTCCCATTACGGGAGGGGGGTGAGCGGTTATACTTGCACGACTTCGGTTACGCCGGGAACTTCTTCCTTCAGTCGTTCTTCGATGAAGAGCTTCAATGTCATGGTAGACATCGGGCATCCACCGCAGGCTCCCAGGAGCTTCACGTAGACGACCCCGTCTTCAAAGTTAACCAGTTCAACATCTCCCCCATCCATCTGCAGGGCGGGGCGGACGTTTTCCAGGGCTTTTACAAGCTGTTCTTTTACGCTCATATTTCCTCCAGTACCGGATATGGCTCAGACGTTCAGTGCCTGTGCCAGGATTTCGATTCCCTTGTCGATTTCTTCCTGCTTCACGTTCAGGGACGGACGGAAGCGGATGGAACGGTCCCCGGATTTGAGTACTGCGAGACCGTTGTCAAAGCACTTGGTGACGGTTTGATTCCGGATTTCAGGGGTTTCCAGGTCGAATGCGGTAAACAGGCCGCGTCCACGGATGTTGGTGATCCGGGTCTTTGTATTGTCAGCGATTTCATAAATGCGCTTCAACAGATGGTCGCCCATACGGCCGGCATTTTCCACCAGGTTGTCCTGTTCAATGATTTCCAGGATACGCTGTGCGCGGACCATGTCCACAATATTGGCACCCCAGGTGGAGTTGATCCGGCTGGAAACTTTAAATACGGAATCGACATCGTTGACACGATCGGTGGACAGAATGCCGCAAACCTGCAGTTTCTTGCCGAAGCTGATGATGTCCGGGACGATGCCAAAGTGTTCGAAACACCACATCTTGCCGGTGGCGCCGACGCCGGTCTGGACTTCATCAAAAATCAGCAGGATATCGTTTTCCAATGTGATTTCACGGAGTTTGCGGAGGAACTCACCACGGAAATGATTGTCGCCCCCCTCACCCTGAATGGGTTCCAGGATCAGGCAGGCAATGTCGTCACCCTGTTCCGCGATAATGGACGTGATTTCCTGAATCGCCTGGTTTTCCAGTTCTTCCACGTTATGGAGATTTTCCGGTGTCAGCGGGAAGGTGATCTTGGGATTGGTTACCCGCGGCCAGTCAAATTTCGGGAAATACATGGTTTTTGTGGGATCCGTATTGGTGAGGCTCAGGGTGTATCCACTTCTGCCATGGAACGCTTCTTTGAAATGAAGTGCCTTGTATCCCCGTTCTTCCTTGATTCCCTTGGCCATGTTCTTGCGTACCTTCCAGTCGAAGGCTGTTTTCAACGCGTTTTCTACGGCAAGTGAACCACCGGAGATGAAGAAATAATTGGGCATTTCAGGATGAGCACCAATGCGACCGAAGGTTTCAACAAAGTCAGCCATCAACGTTGTATAAATGTCTGAATTGGCAACTTTGTGCAGAGACGCCAGACGAAGCTTCTCCTGGAATTCCGGATCGCCCAGTTTCGGGTGGTTAAACCCCAACGGAAGTGACGCAAAAAATGCATAAAAATCGATATATTCTTTTCCATCGCGCGCATCCACCATCACGCAATCGTGACTTCGCTCCAGGTCCAACACAATGTGGAAACCATCCACCAGCATGTTCTGCTTCAGGCTGCTCAATACTTCGTTGGGCTTCACCTTCGTGTTCACCATAATTGTTCCCCTCCTGAAATTCAAATGCGCTCTCATATTATCCGACCCCCTGTTGAATGGCAACTCAAAAGGTGACCGAACGGACGTTGAACTTATGGATGCGGTCGGGAAGGTCCATTCCCTGTATTTGAACCGTTCTTCTCATGCGCTTCGGGATCGGAATTGGATTCCCGGACCCGGTTGATGGTAAACATCACTTCCAGGTCACGGGGGACGGACAGGTTGCCCCGTTTCAGGAATTGAAACCCCGTGGATGCAAACCGCTGGTGGATCTGGCGGACGATCTCAACCATGGGCCTGTTGGATTGGGTTGTGGCCTCCTGGTATTGCTTTAACAGGAAGGCAATTCCTTCTGCCTGGGAGGTTTCAACAATCTGCTCCAGCGCCCTGACATCAACCGTGTTTCTTCCGATGAGAAGAGTATCCGTGCCCCTGGCCGCATACTTCTCCCGACGGCCCCTGACAGCAGACGGGAGTCTCAGCTTTCGTTTGCCGAAACCGGGAAGTTCCAGGGGGCGGTCAGATGACGTTGTCCCGGCAGTGGCTGATGCGGTGACGTTGTACGGCAGATAATCCTCCATCAGGATTACGGTATCCGCCACCGAAAAATAATCACCGGCGCCGCCTGTAACAAGAATAGTCGAAACACCGTGATCTTCATACAGGGACCGGATGACATCAATGAGTGGCGTGATGGGCTCTTTCCGAACCACGTGACGCATCCGCTCATCCCGGATCATGAAATTTGTGGCGGAGGTATCTTCGTCTATCAGGATGAGCTGGGTACCGGCTTCCAGGGCTTCCATGATATTGGTTGCCTGGGAGGTGGATCCACTTGCATTCTCGGTGGAAAACACTTCAGTATCCTTGCTGTATGGCAACTCGCGGATGAAAGGTGATATGTTTACCTGGCGAATGGACCGACCATCTTCTGCACGAATCTTGACAGCGTTCTGCAGGGACGCCAGTTGCTCCCGGCCGTCCATCGGGATATGCCCGTAGACGCCCCGGGTGAGCGCGTTAAGCAGTGTGGATTTTCCATGAAATCCACCGCCTGCGATTACGGTTACACCTTTGGGAATACCCAGACCGGAAATGGTACCGCTGTGCGGTGTCCGGATACGGACTTCGAGGCCATCGGGTGCACGGAACGGTACAACGGTTTCTTCCGGATCCGTGAGCGGCCGGTCGTCGATTCCACTTCTCCTGGGCAGGATGGCACCGTTGGGTACAAAGGCCACAAGCCCGAGGGCTTCAAGAGAATCCTGGATGTGACAATGATCCACGAACGTGTGGGCATGCAACACCAGTTGATTCTGTATCGTTCTGTCAAAGCTGCAGGACAGTTGCACGATGTCCGGGACTTCCTTCAGCAGCATGGTCTCAGCCACTGAACCCAGCACCGATCTGCCCCGAGCGGGCAGGGCGGCATAAAAACGAAACTCAAGAAAGTCCGGGGTCAGCACAGCCGAGCTTCGTTTCAGAATTTCCTGTCCGCAGTGTTGAATGGAAATTTGACCACTGTTACCGGTACCCCGGATGCCCCGACAGATTTTCTGTGTATTCCGATGGAATAGACGGGTGAGATAATCCTCGGCAGCGAGGATCAGTTCCGGCGACTGGAGCATTGACTCCGGCACCGATGTTCCTTCGAAAGGGACCCGCACCCGAATGGCCGAAGGTGCAGCGAACGGATCACCTTGCACATGATCCAGGTGCAGGGTGAACCCGGGAAACTCGAAGCTGTTTTCCAGGTCCTTGTAAGCTTTGTATCCTTTTCCGTCAATGCGACGCAATATTTGTTTTAAGTCGTTAATAACGTTCATGCAGTCCTCCACGCACTGTTTATGTTGAGGATGAGTGTATAACGTCTGACGGTATCCTGCAACCGTGTATGAAATCAGGCTGTCCGGCAACTTGTCGGGTGGTGTGTCGTATGAAAAGAACAGGCAGTTGAACTTCGATGGAACTGACCTTTTTTGTTTGCGTTGCGAGAGGTCTCATGGTAACATATTCCCATTGTTCAAGGTGTTGGGAGATTGTATAAAAAATGGACAAAATATGCGTGCGTGAGCTGTTCGGTATTATTCAGAACATCTATTTGAACCGTGAGACCGGTCTCCTGGCTTTTGATTTTGAAAGCGGTAAACGGTTGATCATATTCATAAACGGTAATATTCGATATGCGCGATCCGGCATTGAAGGTGAACAACTGGGGGCGTTCCTCGTTCAGGGGCGTTATTTTTCGGACAAGGAACTGGATCAACACCTGAAAGCAGCCAAGAATGCAGATGCCCGGCTGGGTCAATATCTGTGTGACAAGGGTATTGTCGAGGACGCGGACATTCAAAAGACCGTTCGGAAACTGGTGGAATATATTGTTGTGCGGCCGTTCTTTGAACAGGTGCGGGAAGTGAACTTTGAAAAGAAAGGTGTTTCACTGGACCCCGCGCTGATGCTGAACATCTCTACCGGGAACATCCTGTTGGAAGCGATACGGAATCTGGACGAAACGGGCTTCGTGGAAGACCTGTTTGAAGAGTTCAAGGACAGTATCCCTACATTCATGGATAATCCGATGCTGCTGTTCCAGAAGGTGAACCTGACACCGGCGGAAGGGTTCATTTTTTCCAGAATTGACGGCAGTCTGACGGTAGGAGATATTGAAAAGATCGCAAGCATGCCCAAGGCAGATTTTGTTCGCACACTCTTCGGGTTGCACCTGATTGGACTGATCGATTTTTCCCAGTCCCAGGACGTATCATTTGATGAAGAGGCCAAGCAGAATGTCATGTCTAACCTGATGGATCAATCGCAACCGGAACCGGCTGATGCGAAAGCAGATACTGGACCAAATCTGACGGATGAGGAAAAGGCGTTTGTTGAAGAGGTGAACCGGGTACATGGCGACCTGGAACTGGTTACGCATTACCAGTTGCTGGATGTTTCGCTTCAGACTTCCGTTGCGATCATCAAGAAGTCGTACTACAAGTTGATGAAACGCTACCATCCGGATCGTTTTGCACACCCCCGTTACGGCGACGTCACCCAGAAACTGGATGAAATCGTGGCCCGGTTGACCGCTGCCTACCAGGTTCTCAAGGATAAGGATTCCCGAAATGCGTACGACAAGAAGCTTGAAGAAAAAAAGGAAGAGCAGCCTCGGGCTTCCGGTGGCAGACAGACCAGCCGGAAAGAAGTGCATTACCGGGATGCGTTGTTTTTCATCAGCCAGTCCCGGTATTCGGAAGCCATTGAAATGCTGGAACGATGCATCCAGCTGGATCCCCATGATGCACGCTTCTATCTGGAACTGGGAAAGCTGCAGGTGAACAACCCCATGTGGGCCAAGAAGGCGGAGAGCAACTTGACCAATGCCATCCAGTTTGATCCGACCAAGGTGGAACCGTATATTATGCTGGCAAAAATGTGTGTCAAGAATGATCGGCTGGAAAGCGCGGAACAGTATCTGAACAGCGCGCTGAACCTGGATCCGCAGAATGTGGAAGCCAGGGAAACTATGATTATGCTGCATAAGAAGAGTCGGAAGGGCAGCCTGTTTTCCCGGATCAGCGGCATTTTTTCCGGGGACGGCGACACGAAGCACTGAAACTTGTCTTGACACCGAAATGTTCGCGATTATAATGAATTCGTATATTTGTGCGTCTTTTGTACGTGCGAGTGAGAAATCCACAGGAAATGGGGTGATTGCTGAATGGCGATCGTATTCGTCCGGGAAGATGAGAGCTTTGAAAACGCGCTGAAACGCTTTAAGAGAAAGTGTGAAAAAGTCGGGATCCTTTCTGAAATCAAGAAACGGCAGCACTATGAAAAGCCCAGTGAAAAGCGTAAGAGAAAAGCACTTGCAGCCCGCAAAAAGATGTTGAAGAAGCTGAGAATTGAAAGACGCCTTAACGGAGAATGATTTCTCTGTCAGTGAGCTGGAGTTCGGTCGCGTCGTTAAGCGCCTGGCCGGTTGTTGCAGTTCACAGCAGGGACAAGCAAACGTAAACCAGATAACGGTACAGCGTTCGGAAACGACAATCCGACAGCTTCAGCGGCAGTATCATCTGGTTGCAGCACGGATTGAAAAAGGCAAGAAACTGGATCTGGCAGGTGGAGCACATGTTCCCCTGCCGGATCTTTTTTTGCAGGACAGCTACCTGGACCCGGAACAACTGATCCAGCTGCACAGGAACTATCTGATCTACCTGCGTGTGAAGAAGTTTGCATCGGGAGAACCACTTCTGGAATCAGAACTGTCGACCGATCCGGATCTTTCTGACTGGGAAAGAAAAGTGGCAAAGGCATTGGACAGCGACGGTTCCATTCGTGAAGATGCCACTTCGGAGCTGAAATCCCTTCACAATGCACTGCGGAAAGCCGAACAACAGGTGACCAAGGCGTTGACCCGGTTGATGGAAAGTCACAAAGACATCGTGATGGATCACCTGGTTACGCGACGTGCCGGTCGCTTTGTGATACCGATCAAGCAGGATTTCAAGGGACGAATTCAATGCCTGGTGCATGATGTATCCTCCAGCGGTGCCACCGCGTACGCGGAACCGATTGAAATTGTCGATCAAAACAACCGACTTCAGCACCTGTCTGCGGATATCCACAGGAAACAATTGCAGTTGCTGCGGGATCTGAGCCAGTCCGTGATCGACAACCGGTTGTTCTTCCAGGATATTGACAGGTGTATCGGCTTTTTCGACGGGATGCAGGCACGGGTCCGATTTGCCGCGCAATTTCGATGCCGGTTACCGGAGATCAGCCGTGACGGTTGGACAAGACTGCGGGAAGCCAGGCATCCCCTGTTGATGTTCCAGGGGCATCCGGTTGTACCAAACCAGATCGAAGTTGATCCGAAGAGACCACTGTTGATTGTTTCCGGTTCCAACACGGGTGGCAAGACCGTGTTCCTGAAAATGTGTGGACTGCTGCAGTTGATGAACCAGGCCGTGATTCCCGTGCCGGTAGAAGAAAACAGCTTTTTCCGTGTGTTTTCCCGTATCCTGACGGACATTGGCGACAGGCAGAGCATTGATGAGTCGCTCTCAACGTATTCCGGCCACATGGTTCGGCTGAAGAACATTCTCCTTGAAGCCGATGCGGATACGCTGGTACTGGTGGATGAACTGGGTACAGGAACCGAGCCGGCGGAAGGTGCGGCCATTGCGGTCAGCGTCGCAGAAGCAATCCGGGGCACCCAGTGTACGGCTGTCATCACATCCCATCACCAGGAGTTGAGTCAATTGGCGCATGCGGAAGACAGCGGGGTCCGTCTGGCGACAGTTGATTTTGATGAGGAAGCATTACAGCCTACCTATCACCTGATTTACGACATCCCCGGCGCGTCCCATGCAATTGAAATAGCCAAGCGAATCGGGCTTCCGGACAACCTGATCAACCGGGCAAGGGACCTTGCGGAGAAGAGCGATGCAGGCAAGGCCGCAAAATTATCCGTCCGTCTGACCCGTCAACTGCGAGAGCTGCAGGACAGGGAAGCAGAACTGGATGTCCGGTTGACGGAACTGGCGCGTCGCAGAAAAGAACAGGATGAGATTGTTCAGCAGTTGAAGCAGGAAAAGAAGAACCTGGAGAAAGAAATTCGACAGGAATTTGAGGGCATTATCTCTGATTTCAGGAAAGAAAAAGAACGGGTTCTCCATCGTGTGCCGTTGAAAAACCGCCGGGATGTAGAGGCATTGGGCGATGGCGTTGAACACCAGGTAACTGATCTTGTTGCCCGGCGATTGGAGACAGAGGCGGAGACGGTTGAACAGGGATTAAAGGTCGGAGATCGGGTTCGCCACTTGCTTACCGGCATGGAAGGGGAAGTTGTGGAATTGAGCCGGAAAGGTGATCGGGCCTGCGTGAAAATTCGCGGGAAGAACATGTGGGTGACGCCGCCGGATCTGGAACCGATCAACAGGCCCAGGGAAAAGAAAACAGGCGCGGTGCGCGTAACCCGGGAAAACCTGGTGCCGGTTCAACTGGAATGCAATGTGGTTGGTGCTCACGTGGATGACGCCGTTCAGAAACTGGAGAAACAGCTGGACCAGGCGGTTCTTTCCGGTGTGGATCTTGTCCGGGTTATCCATGGTCACGGCACCGGGAGATTGCGAAAGGGTATCCGCCGCTACCTGGAAAAAAGCGCTTACGTGGAGCGTTTCGAGCCGGATGATGGCGATGGATCGACCACGGCCTATCTGAAATAGTGTTTATACTGAACAACAATTTCCCCAGTGCAAGGTGCCTCTGATACAATAATATTACGAGAGGACTTCCGGAGGAAAAGTGGGCTATCCTCAACATTTTATACAAGAATTGAAAATGAGAATAGATGCACTCGAGTTGATCGGCTCCTATGTCAACCTGCAGGCGGCCGGGAGCCGACATCGGGGACTCTGTCCGTTTCACCAGGAAAAGACACCATCATTCTACGTATCTGGAGACACGGGTCTGTTCCATTGTTTTGGTTGTCATGCTGCGGGCGATGTTATCCGGTTTATTGAGCAGATCGAAGGCTTGGACTTTACCCAGGCGGTTCGGTTTCTGGCGGAACGCTACAATATTGAGCTGCAGTTTGATGATGGTGTGGCCACAGACTACTCGGAACGTGATGAACTGCTGGGCATCCTGGCCGAAGCGGATCGTTATTTCAAGGGATCACTGGAAAACAGTACGGACGCAAAACAATACCTGGAATCCCGGGGGCTGGGCGCGGAGACAATTGAAACGCTGGGCATTGGATATGCGCCGCCACAGGGGTTGTTGTCCCATTTGAAACAGAAGGGTTTCAGTGCGGATCTGGCTTCCCGGGCAGGTTTGTTGAATGAGCGGGGCCAGGAGAAATTCCGGGAACGAATCATGTTTCCGATCCGGGATCTATATGGGAAACCGGTGGGTTTTGGAGGGAGAATTACCCGCAAAGACACCAAGGCGCCCAAATATCTGAACAGCCCGGCATCTCCTGTATTTGAGAAACGTCGCTTACTCTATGGGTTGGATGTTTCCCGCGATTTTATTCGAAAAACAGGGTATGCGATCCTGGTTGAAGGGTACATGGACTATGCTGTTCTCTTCGAGCAGGGCGTTGTCAACGCGGCGGCAGCATTGGGTACGGCGTTTACGGAACAGCATGCGGTGCTGTTGAAACGGTTTGCGCAGAAGGTGTACCTGTGTTTTGACGCGGACGAGGCCGGTATGAAAGCGGCCATGCGTTCATTCCAGATTCTTGCGCCAGGGGGGCTGTATGTTTACGGCGTGCCGTTGCCCCCGGGTGAGGATCCGGATTCATTTATCCGTTCCAGGGGCAAAGAAGAGTTCATGATGCTGATGGACAAGGGTGAAGAAATTCCGACATTTCTTGCGGATAAACAATTACCCAGGTCGGAGATCAGCAGCATGACAATTGAGGACCGGATGTCCCGGATACAGGTGGTGTTGGACGCGATTGCGGTGATTCCGGACCCGATTCGTCAAAGTTACTATGTACGGGATCTCGCCGGTCGCCTGGGTATTCCGGAACGTCACGTTGCGGCTCGTATGAACCGGGGTGTTAAAGATACCAGGCCCCAACAGACATCGGAACAGGATGTGGAGCTGGACCGTCTGAAGTCCGATGAACGCACATTGCTGGTTCTGCTTGCCCAATATCCGGACCAGCGGAAACGGATTGCGGAACATGGTGAATGGTTGGCGGATCTGGATGTATATCCATACCTGGAAGAATTGACGGTACTGGATTATGTTCGCATCGGAGATGTTATCGACCAGCTCAAACCGGCGCTCCAGGAGTTCCTGACCCGTCGTTCGGATCCGGTATCAGCCGATTTCCCGTCATTGATGCGAAGATTAAAGAAGAGTGCCTGGAAAAAACGGTTGAATGAACTGGACCGGAAACTGTCCGAATATGGGGATGGATTGAAGGAATCCGAGCGGAACGAAATCCTGCGAAAGAAGAATGAACTGGCCCGTGAGTATCACAAAATGTAGGCGTTCGACCATGTTTTCGAATCGGGTTGACTTGCATGAACTCTGTCACTATAATCTTACCGACGTGGAGGAGTGGCAGAGTGGACGAATGCGGCGGTCTTGAAAACCGTTGACCTTTAACGAGGTCCGTGGGTTCGAATCCTACCTCCTCCGCCATGAATCTGGAGAGATGCTGGAGTGGCTGAACAGGGCTGCCTGCTAAGCAGTTGTACCGGAAACGGTACCGAGGGTTCGAATCCCTCTCTCTCCGCCATGAAAAAAATGCCGGCTTCGTGCCGGCTTTTTTTCTGGATGGTCGCTTGGGGTCAGAGCCGTTGTCAGTCAAACGAGATCACCTTCAGCTTGGAGATAACTTCCTTGACGCCCTTGATGGTTCCGGCCAGTTCAATGGCGCGGTCCACGGCTTCCTGGGACGGCAGGTTGCCCCAAAGCGTGACCACACCCTGGTAGGTGTCTACATCGATATCCAGGTTGCTGACCAGTTCGTCCCTGGTATACTTCACGTTTATCTCAGCGGTAATTCTTGCGTCATCAGACATTTCCCCAATTGGGCGCTTATCTTTCCCCACATAGTATCCGCCTACGGCGGCACCACCGACAAGGGCTGCAGCGCAACCGGCCATCTGGGTAACAACCAGTAGCGTTACAATCAGGAATCCCAGCTGTTTTTTCATCGTTTTCCTCCGGGGATGCGTTCTGCTTTCTTCCAATTGTACGGCACAACCGGTCCCGGGTTCTGTGAGGCGACTCACCATCCGGGGTGTTTGTGTTAGAGTATAGTCCAGCAGGAGGCTTCATGGAGCTGAAAGGATGCCGTGTACTGGTTACCGGCGGTGCAAAACGGGTGGGTCGATGCATTGTGGAACGCCTCGCGTTGTCAGGCGCAACGGTCGCGCTGCATGCCAACCGGTCTATCGCACAGGCCAGGCAACTGGCCGCTGAACTGGTTGAGAAGGGCTGTGTGCCTCCGCTGGTGGTTTCCGGTGATGTGACACGGGAACAGGATTGGGTATCCATCCAGGAGAAGATTGAGCGCGAATGGGGTGCCCTGGATGTGCTGGTCCACAATGCCGCCATCTTTGAGAAAGGCAACCTGGAACAAACAACGGAAGTCCAATGGGACCGCTTGATGGCGGTCAATGCACGATCCGTTCTGATCGGAACACAGCAGCTGCTGCCCTTGTTGAAAAAGGGAAATGCACCCCGAATGATTGCCATTGCTGATGTTGCGGGAGAGTTGATCTGGCCGGGTTACCTGGCTTACTCGGTATCGAAAGCTGCACTCCTGGCATTGGTTCGGGGGCTTGCCCAGTCACTTGCACCGGACATCCTGGTGAATTCGGTTTCACCGGGAACGGTGTCGTTACCGGAGGGGTCGGATGAAACAGAACAGCAACGGATTCGGACAACGATCCCGTTGAATCGCTTCGGGGTTCCGGACGATGTGGTGAATGCTGTCTGCTACCTGATTGAAGGGGGAGACTTTATTACCGGCATGGATCTCCGGGTGGATGGGGGGCGGTCAATCCGCTGATTGATATGATTTGTAGTGGATCATGCAAGACTTACGATATAATGCACCAAGCAGTTATTGGAGAAAATGATGACGTGGCAAAAACTGGTTGAAACATCTGTTAAGACAGCACCGATCCGGGTAGTCGATCTGGATCTTGAAAGTGGCAATGTTGCTTATTCAAGACGAATTCGTCAGGGATCAGCAGCGGAGCGGAAAGCGACAGATGTGGAACTGGTAAGGGCAGAGCTGGTTAACCGCTTCGTCAATGAAATGAGCTATGCACCGGAACAGGTTGAATTGGATCATGCGGTGGAACTCCGGGTTCCGGAAACGGATCAGGCCACGACCCGTTATGTTGACGTCGTGGTGAACGGTACAGACGGTAAACCCTTTTTCTTTGCGTGTGTACGGGAACCGGGCAACTTTGGCGAAGGTCTGGCCGATGGCCATGAGTTGCTGGAGATGGCCGAAGCGGAATATCACATGACAGGGAATGCGGTGCAATATCTGTTTTACTACACGGTGATTGTCCGTAACGGGGAGCTTTCAAGTGATTCCGTCATCATCAATTTCCAGCACTTTGTGCATGGTCTGGAAGGATTGGACAAACCGGGTTTCTCCGGCACCGGGGACAGTTCGTTAGACGATGCACGGTTGCGGACTTTACCGTTACCCAAGACTGACACCCAGGGCGTCTCCATGAAGCAGGCCGTGGTGAACCGGTATAAAGGAAATACCTATCCGGTGCTGCTGCGGATCAGGGGGCAGCAGTCGGACTGAACTGAATGCCGAAACGCCAGGAACGCCCCGGCGCCAGGGGCATGTCCGGATCAGCGTTCGGAAAGTATGCCACGTCAGATAAATTATTCCCTTTCAAGAAAATCTGCCATTTTGAAGAAATGAACCAGCTGATGTGCAGTTGTAACCGTGAAGATCCTGGGTTCTCAATCTCAGCGGGTCCCGGGTCGGATTTGCCTGACAGATGTTCCCAATCCAGGCCCCAGACGAAGCGGTTGTGATTGCATCGAACGCCTGCCTTCAGTCTTGCCGCGGGAACGTCGTTGAGATACTGGTCTGTGGAAGTCCGGCCCCGGTACCGGGTATAGCTGCCATGGAAGCGGATCCAGCTGGTGGGTGCCAGCTCGCCTTCCAGTTCAATTCCCCGGATGGTCCCCTCGGATACATTGTCGTGTGTATATCGTCCATCATCCAGCCGGAAACGCTCAATCATGTCGGAAATCCGGTTTTCAAACACGAAGAATCCCACGGAAGCCTGCTCGCTACGGAGCCGGATTCCCATGTCGATTTCCAGGTTCTGTTCCGGCTGCAGGCCAGGATTGGCAATGACTGTTTTTCTTCCGGTCAGGCCCGAGTAGTAGCGCTCGGACAAAGAGGGGAACCGGAATCCCCGGGAAATATTGATGAACCCGTTTACATGTCTGGAAATTCGATAGCGGGCACCGGTTTGCCAGCTGAATGATGTTTCACGATCCGCGATGGCCTGGTCCGTTAGTTGAACACGGCTGGTGTGACGGGTCATCCGGACACCGCCCATGAAGGAAAGTCGCCTGTTCTCATCAGATTGGAGCGCGATAAACAATCCGGTATCCGACCGTTTCCCGCCGTCAAGTGGAACGGACGCACTGACGTGATCCGGTGTCTGTTGGATGTTGGTAATGGTCAGGTCATGGCGCATGAACAGGTCCAGGCCATATCGTGCGGAAAACAGGGGGGACAACTGGCGGATGCCGGAGATTGACCCGGTGGTATTCAGCCCCGAGGTTCGGGAAAACTCCAACGTTTCAGCGGCAAAATCCTGCTTGGACAGCTCATAGGAAAACGGGTTCGCGTTGAGTAGCAGCTGCCAGGAGTCGGCACCGGGCAACTGGTTCAGGTTGCTCTGGAGGGTAAGGAAACGATCACTGCGCGCCGGATTTTCTGTCCGCGAAAGCGGATTATTTTCCCGGTCTGGTTTGCCAATGTGGCGGCCCCGTGAACCCAGAAAGGAAATCATGGTGCTGCCGTTGGCATGTTCCCAGTGGTAGCTGCCCTGAAAGGCTGAATTTTCTGCGCCGGAATGGAACACGTCTCCCCGTGGAGAACTATAGTCGCTGGATGTCGTGTGGGCCAGAGACATCTGGTAAAGACCGCCTCCCAGTTGATCGCCATGGTTGACACTGAAACTGGCTTCATTCGCGGCGGTTCCAAAGGACAGGTACAGTTCCGACCCAATCATGTGTTCCGGTTCGGGAAACGTCTCCATTGTCAAAACACCGCCGATAGCATCTGAACCAAAGAACACGTTCCCCGGGCCCCTGAGGACTTCCATGGCGGTAAGCCAGGACGCGGGAACAAAAGAAGCAGATGTGCCGGCCCTGCGATCACTGAGCACCCGGACACCGTTCAGCAGCAGCAGGATACGGCGCCTTCCGGTGCCACGAATAGTGGGTGTGATGGACTGGCCTCCGGAACCGAGAAAGGAGACAGATGGTGTGGTCTGTGCGATTTCCACCGGTGAGACCGGCAGGCCTGCACGAATATCCAGCCGGTCCAACTTGTCCTGAGCCCGGGGAAGATTCTGGAGGCTGGATGGCGTAACGGTTGCCGTAACCGAGATGGTTTCCGTAAGCAGTACTGCTTCCAGAATGACAACAGCAACCGGATTCCGTGGAGATGGGCGGAATTCCCGTGTAACCGGTATAAAACCTTCCCGGCTGAATGTCAGGGTGCTGGTCCGCTCGTGAACCGTCAGGTGAATTTCGCCGTTTGGCCCGGTGTTGCCAACGGGTTCGCCGTTTTGCCATACCCGCACGTTATCCAGGGGCGTTCCCTGGTGATCAATCACCCGGACCTTGAGGGAAGAAACCGGGGCTGACGCTTGCAGCATGGTGCCGGATAAGGCGGTGAATCCGCTGCAGAAAAGGACCAGTAAACAGATCACGTTTCGTATTGATTTCTTCATGGGTACCATCGTTGATGCGGGAGGGGCCGGCCCCTCCCGCCTGTGCTTAACTCAGATCGCAGGCCAGGTCGGCAGCCGACCCGGTGTCCATGGCGCTCCGTGGCTTTCCAGCTGGGCTTCAATTGCCGGCAGATCGTCCTCGGCCAGTTTCCGAAGCTTCGTCAGCGTGTCGCTGAATGCGTCACCGGCAAGTTTCAACTGGGTTTTCATGGTGGTGGTCGGTGCGGAAGTCGAACGGTACATGCCATATACCAGTCGACCGGTCCGTGAGGAAATTGCCGGCGGCTGATTTTCATTCCGGCGACTGATGGTGGGATCACCGTTGAGTTCCCGCTTGATTGTCTCCAGTTCTGTTTTCAGCTTACGAAGGGTTACCAACATTTCGTCCGGCAGGGCCGGTGTCCGGTAAGCGGCTTTCCGGACCTTCTGCAACCGGTCTTCCAGGTCTCGGATGAATGATGTGGTGCCCCGTACGGCCTTGTACAGTTCCGAAACCTGCTGCTGGTAAGCGACCATGGCTTCTCTGTCGACAGCGGGCAATGTTGTGTTGTTTAACGGCACCACCTGGATGGACTGTTCACCGTTCAATGGTTCAATCACACCGTCAATAACCCTGGCCGCAGTAACGTTGTATATTCCGGGCAGCACAAGCATTCCGCTATCTTCGTTGGGCTTTCCACGGTCGGAACTGCGCACCGGTGACGGATCGGGATAACCGAAATCCCAGACAATCCGGTGAATACCCGCAGACGCCCGGCCTTTCAGACGACGGATCGCGGTGCCTGCTTCATCACGAATGGTGAACAGGAGATAGGGGGACTCTTCATTGTCCTCCAGCCGCAGGGCGTCCCAATCCGGATAGTCGATCGTTGTATTTTCCTTGATCGCTTTCTTCTCGGCCTTTACCCGGGCCTGTTTCCGTGTCACGGGACCGTCCTTCAGATAGTATGTGATGACGGCGCCCACAGGGGGATTCTCCGCGAAGTACGGGGTTTCACCCATGTTGGATTTGTTTCGTGAATTCATGAACATCAAGGCATCTTTGACCGGGAAAATCGTGAACTCTGCTTTCAACGATTCGGTGTTCACATGACGCAGGGGTGTATAGTCGTCCAGGATGTAGAAGCTTCTGCCGAACGTGGCCAGTACCAGGTCATTCTCCCGTTTCTGGATGGCAATGTCCCGTACCTGGGTGGTGGGCAGACCGGCTTTCATCGGAGTCCAGTCCTTGCCCCCATTGACTGTTACGAACAGGCCGAACTCGGTACCGACGAAGAGAAGGCCCGGATTGACATGGTCTTCTGCGATGCAGTAAACCGTACCCCGTTCCGGTAGATTTTCCGCCAGCGAAACCCATGTGGTACCCCGATCGGTGCTCTTGAACAGGTAAGGTTTCAGATCGTTGTTTTTCCGGAGATCAAATGCGGCATACACCGTGTTTGCATCATGCTGGGATGCCAGCAGGAAGTCCACATAGCTGAGCCTGGGCAGGTTGCCGACCTTTTCAATTGATTTCCAGTTTTCACCACCATCTTCGGAAATCTGAATGAGACCATCATCGGTTCCCACGTAGAGCAGTCCCTCGACCAGCGGAGATTCATCCAGTGCGACGATGTTGCCGAACAGGGAGGTGGATGCATTCTTTGCTACCGCGTCCACGCTCTGGATCTTTCCCATGACCGGCAGGGTGTTTCGGTCAATCTGTCGGGTCAGGTCCGGACTGATGACATCCCAGGTGTCCCCGTGATCCTCACTGCGGAATAACTTGTTGGCAGCAAAGTAAATCCGGCCCGGATTGTGGGGGCTGATAATCAGGGGTGCATTCCAGTTCCACCGGTATGCTTCACCCAGGGGCGGCTGCGGTTTGATATCAATGGATTCACCACTCTTCCGGTCATAGCGAACCAGGCCACCATACTGGGACTGGGCATACACAATGTCTGTGTTCCGGGGATCCACCTGGCTTTCAAATCCGTCCCCGCCGTTGGTGACGAACCAGGAATCATTGCCGATGCCCCGGTTGCCGGTGGTGCGGGAGGGACCGCCCATGCTGTTGTTGTCCTGGGTTCCGCCATATACATAGTAGAACGGCAGGGAATTGTCCACGGACACCCGGTAATACTGGGTAATGGGCAGGTTTTCCTTGAAATCCCAGTTGCTTCCACTGTCAAACGACTCGTAGACACCGCCGTCACACCCGATAATCAGGTGGCGCGTGTCGTTGGGATCCACCCATAATGCATGGTCGTCCACATGGCGATGTCGGTTGCCAATGGCATTCCAGCTTTTTCCGCCGTCGCGGCTGACTTTTCCGATGGTGTCCATGGAATACAGCGTATCCGCATCACAGGGATCGCAATAGATCCGGTTGTAATATTGCGGGCTGCCGCTGACATGGCCGCTGCGTCGGCTCCAGGATTCTCCACGATCAATAGACCGGTAGAGACCGCCGGATTCTCCCTGGGCCTCGATAATTGCATAAACATAATCCGGATTGACCGGGGAAAGCGCCAGGCCGATACGGCCCATTTCAGCACCCGGCAGGCCCGAACGGAGCTTCCGCCAGTTCTTTCCCGCATCGGTTGATTTGTAAATGGCACTGCCCGGGCCACCGTTGATCAGCGTGAATACGTGACGGCGTCGCTGGTATGCCGCGGCATAAAGGGTGTCCGGGTCGCGGGGGTCGATTACCACATCGGTGATGCCGGTGTTTTCATCCACGGAGAGGATCTTTTCCCAGTTCTCACCTTCATCGGTGGACTTGTACAGACCACGTTCACCGCCGGCGCCCCACAATGGTCCCTGCGCAGCTACATAAATGTGTGAATTGCGGGGGTCAATGGCAATGCGGCCGATATGTTCAGAATTCTTCAAACCCATGTTTTTCCATGATTTACCACCGTCACGGGATCTGTAAACCCCGTCACCGTATCCAATTGCGCGCTGACTGTTGTACTCGCCTGTACCAACCCAGACAACATGCGGATTCCGTGGATCCAATTCCACATCCGCAATGGACCAGGCTCCTTCACGGTCAAAAATGGGAGACCAGGTTACACCGCCATTGGTCGTCTTCCAGACGTTGCCGGCTGCTACCCCCAGGTAGTATTCACTGGGGTCAGAGGGGTTGACGGCAATGTCCGCGATGCGTCCGGATGCAAAGGACGGTCCGATGCATCGGAACTTCAGACCGGAAAGGGTTCCGGATGACAGGGCGGATTTCTTTTCTTCGCTCGGTTTGGTTTTCTTGGCCCGTGCCATTGCAGGTTGAATGGTCACCAGCATGGCGATGGTCAGAAGGCAGGATACAACTGCACGCATGAAAAACCTCCTCAAAGGTTCGTGGTAGTGAACCAATACTGCATCCATGGTACGAAATTTTGGATGTCCGTCTCAAGCTTCAATTTTGACATTCTCCATCAGACGCGCCGGTATCAGATGAAACCCCTGTATGAATGATGTAACATGAACGGGATCAAAAACTGACGGAGGTCAACCCGATGGTGCCAGAGAGACTGAAGCGGCTTCGAAAGGAAATGGAACGTACCAGACTGGATGCAATCATCATTCCCAGCGAAGATGCTCACCAGAATGAATATGTTCCGTCGTGCTGGAACCGACGGGCCTGGATATCAGGCTTCAATGGGTCAGCCGGCGAAGTGGTGTTGACGCTTGGTGATGCCGCGTTGTGGACGGATTCACGATATTTTCTGCAGGCGGCGGACCAGTTGGAAGGGTCCGGCATTACGTTAATGAAAGGTGGATTGCCCGGCACGCCAACCCAGGTGGACTGGCTCCGCGAACAGTTGAAGCCGGGTGCGCGAATTGGTGTGGACGCCAGGGTATTTACCTGGAACCGGCTGATCGAACTGGAAAAAACCCTGAAACGGTTTGACCTGGAACTGGTATTCCTGGAAGAAAACCTGGTGGATCGGGTATGGACCGATCAGCCGGCCGTTTCCGTTGCTCCTGTCCGTGAACATCCAATGGCATATGCGGGTGTATCTACAACGGATAAAGCCGGACTGGTACGGGATAAGTTGTCCGCTGTGGGTGCCGACGCATATTTCATGACCATGCTGGATGAAATTGCCTGGTTCTTCAACATTCGGGGCAATGACGTTGATTACAACCCGGTTGTGATTGCCTATGCCATGGTAACCATGGACCGGTCCATACTGTTTGTGGATCCACAGAAAATCACCCAATCAGTGGCGGAGACATTGGCCTCTCAGCAGGTAGAGCTGTTACCCTACACCGAAGCTGAACCATACCTGGAAGGTCTCAAGGGGACATTCGGGCGAATCCTGCTGGATGCGGGTACCGTCAATGCCCGGATCGTTACACTACTGGAAAACGGTCCGGAAATCCTGATGGGAACCAGCCCGGTTGGCATTCCCAAGGCCATCAAGAACCCGGTTGAACTGGCCGGTATGCGCAACGCGCACGTCCGTGACGGTGTTGCCATGGTCAAGTTTCTTCATTGGCTGGAACAGGCTGTCCCATCCGGTGCGGTGACCGAAATCAGTGCCTCGGAGAAGCTGGAATCTTTTCGTGCTAAACAGGACCTTTTTGTGGGGCCCAGCTTCAGCACAATTGCGGGCTATGGGCCCCATGGGGCGATAATCCACTATAGTGCCACGCCGGAGACAGATGTGGCGTTGAAACCGGAAGGTGTGTTCCTGATCGACTCGGGTGGACAGTATCTGGATGGCACGACGGATATTACCCGGACCGTGGCGTTGGGACCGGTGGATGATCGGGCACGGGAGCTGTTTACCCGGGTATTGAAGGGTCATCTTGCCTTGAGTATGGCCCGTTTCCCCACGGGAACACCGGGCAGACAACTGGATACCATCGCACGGTTGGCACTCTGGGAAATCGGGGAACAGTACATGCATGGTACCGGTCATGGGGTGGGTGCCCATCTGTCCGTACATGAAGGACCCCAGGCGATTTCCTACTACCGTTGCACGGGCGTACCCATGATGCCGGGCATGATCCAGTCCAATGAACCCGGGTTTTACGAGGCGGGGAAATATGGATTCCGGATCGAGAATCTGATCGTTGTGATTCCGGACCCGGAAACGGCAGAGCGGGATTTACCGTTTCTCAAGTTTGAAGACCTGACACTGTGTCCGGTGGACCGGAAGCTGATTAATAGTGTTTTGCTGACAGACAGGGAACGGACATATCTCAATGCATACCATGAACGGGTATACCGGGAGTTGGCCCCCGCTTTGAACAATGCGGAACGTGCATGGCTGAAACGGGAAACAGAACCCATCGTGTAGCAATAAATAGAAGTTGATCTATAAACCGTGCGATAAGAGCGCACTCAAGTGCAGGAGGAAATATGAACCGCAAGAAACTGAAACAGATCCTGGTAATCGTGATGGCACTGATCCTGACCGCGTGTAATTCAGCAGCGGAAGCGGAAAAGAAGGCACAGCTGCCCGAGGGTGCCATGGGTGGCACCGTGATTACGGTTGAGACGGCATCCAAGTATGTCATTCTTGAGCTGGAATATGAGGGCAGGACGTTCTGGGCCGCTGCTGCTCTGACGGCTGTGGAAACGGGTGATCTTGTCGAACTCGTTGGCCCGATGATGATGAAGGATTTTACCGTCAAGTCGCTGGACCGTACATTCGACGAAATCTACTTTGCCAGCGGTCTAATTCGAAACGGTGGTCAATCTGTACCGTCTGAAACGGAGCAGGCTGAAGTATCCATGCCGGCGGGTCATCCGGATATTTCCGCTATGCAATCGCCCCATGGAACCGTCGGAGGACAGCTGGAAGAACCGATGAAACCGGCGGACGTGGTCCCCCTGGAAGATGGGATCAGTATTCAGCAGTTGCTCGATAATCCCGGCGGGTATGCCGGCAAGACAATTCGTATTCGGGGGCAGATTACCAAGTTCATGGGCGGTATCATGAAACGAAACTGGCTCCATGTACGGGATAATTCCTGCGGAACAGCTCACCTGACGGTTACCACGGACGAGACAGTGGCCGTTGGCCAGGTGGGTATGATCACCGGGGTTGTGGCCGTGGACCAGGATTTTGGCCATGGATACAGTTATCCGGTACTGGTCGAAAAGGCGACGTTCCAACCCGAATGACCGGTGAATACACCATCCCTTTCGGATGGGATGATGCGCAGCGGGTATTTCGCGAATCACTGCCGGCATCAACCTGGGGGGAACTGTTCCTCCAGGTTCAGCAACTGACGAGCCTGCGCCTGGAAGACGGTATTATTCGGACGGTTTCACAGGTACGAGACGCCGGTACCGGTGTCCGGATCGTGGCGGGTGCAAATGCCGGCTTCGCATACTGCGAACGATTTGACAGGGCCGGTATCCTGGCGGCTGCGTCCCATGCAAAATGGATGTTCAAGAACGCCGTTGACGGCAGCATACCACTTCCGCAAAACCAGGCATTGAATGGCAGTAAGCAGGGCATGCGAATTGTGGACGAATTGCCTGGAGTTCCCATGGAATTGCGTGCTGAAATCCTTCACCGCTTGAATGAAGCCGCCCGTTCCGCATCGGATAGGGTGACCAACGTGACGGCGACCCTGATGGATTCGGCTGAATGGGTGGCCATGTTCCATTCAGACGGTTTGACGGCGGTGGACCATCGACCGATGATCACGCTGTCTGTCCAGGTACAGGTTGAGTCTGCCGGTACTGTTCGGTTTGGACGGGCGGGATTTGGTTTTCGGGATGGTTTTGATCGGTTCAGGCAGTTGAAACCGGAGGATCTGGCAACAGAAAGTGTTCGAAAGGCGTTGCTGCAGCTGGAGGCTGTGGAAGCCCCCGCGGGTGTCATGCCGGTGGTTCTGGGTCCCGGTGACCCCGCAGTGCTGATCCATGAATCCGTGGGTCATCCGCTGGAAGCGGATTTTGTCCGGAAACGGTCATCTGCCTACACAGACCGGTTGGGGGACCTGGTTGCAAACGAACGATGCACCATCATTGATGACGGTACTGTTCCCGGCAACCGGGGTGAAGTTTCGATCGACGATGAACTGGTGCCGGGTGAACGGACAACGTTGATCGAAGCCGGCCGTCTTGCGGGCTTCATGCATGACCGGATTTCGGCAGCGGAACTGGACATGCGCTTAACGGGCAATGGGCGACGGGAATCATTCCGATATGCACCCATGCCGAGAATGACAACCACCGTGCTGGCAGCGGGTGCGGAGGAACCGGCGGAAATGATTGAAGCAACCCGCTCGGGTATTTATTGCAGCGGTTTTTCCGGAGGGCAGGTCAATATTGCCAGTGGTGATTTTGTGTTTGTGCCTGACGAGGCGTACCGTATTGAAAACGGAAAAATAACGGTTCCGGTTCGAAACCTGACCCTGATTGGCAACGGACCGGACATCCTGTCCAGGGTGGACCATGTGGGGAATGACTTTGCCTACAGCAGCGGCACCTGGACCTGTGGAAAAGGTCAGACGGTTCCGGTAGGAATCGGTATGCCCTCTGTTCGCATATCGGAGATGACAGTGGGTGGAGGTGCGCATGAAGGTTGAGCATACCCCGCTCCAGGCTGCGGAACGGCTGGTTGAACTGACGAAGAATGCGTTTGATTATGTGAAAGTCCACGCTTCTCACGGGACCAGCCGGGAAGTGGAGGTGCGAAACGGAACGACCGAAGAAACGCGGTTTGCGGAATCCATGGCGATTCGCGTGGTTGCGGTTCGGGATAAGCGGACCGTTACCATGACGTCCACCGACGTATCAGAGGATGGATTGGCCATGGTAGCCCGTTCCCTGAATGGCATGATCGGTATCGTGGAACAGGACCGTTTTTCCATGGTGCCGGAGAAGGAGTGGATGGGGTGTTCAACTGACGAGCTGGAGCTGTTCGACCAGCGGATACCCTTGCAGGAACCGGCTGACATGGCCGCTGTGGCGCAGGAACTGGAATCGGAAGCCCTGGCAAGGGATGACCGACTGATTTCGACAGGTGCCAGTTATTCACTTTCCGAACTGGAAACAGCTTTCTCCTGCAGTTATGGCATCAGTATGCGTGAGCGGGAATCCCATGCATCCATGGGTATTTCCCTGGCCGTTCCGGATGGCAGTGCCACCGGGGAAAACGTGGGTCGTCGTCAACGGAACGGATGGTCGTCATCTGCCTGCAACCTGGAAGACCTGGCTGACGTGACCGAGGTTGCCGATCGTGCGGTGGAACGAACGCTGGACCGAATCGGTGCGAGAAAGCCCGTTTCCGGTCGATTCCCGGTCGTTCTGGACCCCGTCTGTTCGGGAACGTTTTTTGGGGCCATTGCCCGGGCAGTGGGTGGTCCCGCTGTGTATCGGAACGAAAGTTTCCTGTCCGGGGCCCTGAATAAGGTAATCGCAGTGCCGGCGCTGACCATTGATGAGAATCCGGGAATTGTCCGGGGACTGGGATCCAGGCGGTTTGACGCAGACGGCGTGTTGTCGCGCCCACTGCCGGTTGTGCAGAGTGGTGTGCTGCAGAATTTTCTGCTGGGTGTATATGCGGCCAGGAGGCTGGGATTGGCACCCAATGGTTGTGCCGGTGGACACTCAAATTTTGTCGTCCGCCCGGGCCACGGATCAATATCCGATCTGATCGCGGATATGAACACCGGCATCGTTGTGACCGGGATGATGGGGCAGGGCGCGGATATCCGGACGGGTGACTTTTCCATGGGTGCAGAAGGATTCCTGGTACAGAACGGTCGTATCACGGCCCCGATATCTGAATTCACCATTTCCAGCAGCTTTCAGGAAATGCTCTTTGCCATTGAGCGTATCGGGGATGATGCGCGACTGGATACAACGGTGCGTTCACCCTCAATCCTGTTGGGGCAGATGACCGTAGCGGGTGATGCGTGAGATGAACGTGCCCGAGAACTGCCGCATCCGGGATCTGCAAATTGATTTTCCGCTGGTGCTGGCCCCGCTGGCCGGCATCACCCATCTGCCGTTCCGCAGACACATATTCAAATTGAGTCGCCCGGGACTGTTCTTTACCGAAATGTTGTCCGCCCGTGCCGTGATGAAGGAACGTGTCCACGAATCTTTGTACCTGCAGGTGGACCAGCGGGAACATCCCATTGCCTTTCAACTGGTTGCGTCAACCGGGGAAGATGCGCGGGCGGCGACCGGAAGGCTGGTGAAGGATGGCATCTCCATCATTGACCTGAACCTGGCATGTCCCGCTCCGGAAATCGCAAAAAAACGAAAGGCCGGGGCGTTCCTGCTCAACGAACCGGACCGGGTCCGGCAAATGGTACTGGACATGCGGGAGGTCCATGACGGTATTCTGACCGCGAAAATTCGACTGGGCTACCAGGCGGATGAATCGAAACTCATTCAATTCAGTCAAATGCTGACGGATGCAGGGGTGGACGCCATCACGCTCCATCCGCGGTTGACCACCGATAAGCTCAAGCGGCGATCCCGGTGGGCATTCATTCGCCTGTTGAAAACGGAACTGGATATTCCCATAATCGGTAATGGTGATGTAACCTCTGTTGAGGATTGTCATCGAATGTTTAAAGAGACCGGATGTGACGCGGTCATGATTGGCAGGGAAGCGGTCCGGCGGCCGTGGATATTTGCCATGATTGCCGGTGCGCTGAACAAAGATCCTTCACCTGCTGAACGACAGTCACAGTTCCGTGAGCTTGTAGACGCCGTGGCCGATTTTTTCCCGGAACGCAAGGCCGTTGGCCGGTTAAAGGAAATCGGCTGGTACGTGGGTGAACGGATGACATACGGGCATCATTTCGCGTCGCGGATCCAGGCATCGGAAAGCACAGATGGGATAAGAAATATCGTGGAAACCGAATTTATCGGATGTTGCGGCTAAAGTGATAACCAGGTATTCATTGCCACCGGTTGGATAGACAACGATTGGAGGAAACATGAGCAATGTATTAAAAAGTGGATTCCTGATGGCGTTGATGACAGCACTGCTGATATGGGTTGGTAATCTGGTGGGCGGCCAGGGCGGTATGATTATCGCCTTCGGCATTGCACTGCTGATGAATGTATTCAGTTACTGGTTTTCGGACAAGATCGTGCTGCGGATGTATCGGGCAAGGCCGGTCAGTGAACAGGAGGCGCCTGAACTGGTGGCCATGGTCCGGGAACTTGCCGCAAACGCGGCGTTGCCCATGCCCCGGGTATTCGTGATTCCGGACGATTCCCCCAATGCCTTTGCGACGGGTCGAAACCCCCGTCATGCTGTTGTCGCCGTCACCCGGGGACTGATGAACATATTGGACCGGCACGAGCTGAAGGGTGTTCTGGCACATGAAATGGCGCATGTGGAGCATCGTGACATTCTGATCGGATCCATTGCCGCCGTGTTGGCAGGGGCGATCATGCTTCTGGCCAGCATGGCCCGTTGGGGCGCCATCATGGGTGGGTTGCAGCGGGATGATAATGGTGGCGGTGGACTGGGCCTGTTGGTGGCTGCGATCGTTGCCCCGCTGGCTGCCATGATGATCCAGATGGCCATCTCCCGTTCCCGTGAATTCATGGCGGATGCGAGGGGCGCAAAACTGTCCGGAAACCCCATGTTCCTGGCTTCAGCACTGCGAAAACTGGAGCGGTTTAGTCAGAGCCGGGGCATTCGGGGTGCGTCTCCACAGACAGCCCACATGTTCATTGTGAACCCGCTTCGAGGACGCGCATTTCAGCGTTTGTTCAGTACCCATCCCACAACTGCGCAACGGGTGGAACGGCTGGAGAACATGCAACTGGGTTGAACCAACGGACGTCCCATTTTTCTGATACAATTACATCAACATTTACTTGCGTGTGAGGTGACTTATGACGAATCCGGTAATCGTAGGCGCAGTTCGTACCCCGATCGGAAGATTCCTGGGTGGTTTGTCCGGTTTTCGCGCTCCTGAACTGGGTGCGATGGTAATCCGTGAAGTTGTTGCAAGGACAGGCATCAATATTGATGATGTTGACGAAGTCCTGATGGGTAACGTCGTCCAGGCGGGTGTCGGACAGAATCCGGCGCGGCAGGCGGCGATTTTTGCGGACCTTCCGGTGAAAATTCCCAGTATGACGGTGAACAAGGTATGCGGATCGGGCCTGAAGACCGTCATGCTCGCGGAGCAGGCAATCCGTGCAGGGGATGCCCGGCTGGTGATTGCCGGTGGTATGGAATCCATGTCGCAATGTCCCCACCTGCTCCCGAAAGCACGGACCGGATATCGGCTGGGTCATGGAGAGTTGTTGGATTCTATGATTCATGACGGTTTGTGGGACATTTACAACGACCTGCATATGGGGATTACCGGGGAAAATGTTGCCGAGAAATACAACATCAGCCGGGAACAGCAGGACAGTTATGCGGTGTCCTCCCAGCAGAAAGCTGTCGCAGCCATTGAAGCGGGTGCTTTTGACGAGGAAATCGTTCCGGTATCCGTTCCCCAACGGAAAGGCGATCCCCTGATTGTTGACCGGGATGAGGGGCCGCGGGGAGACGTGACCGTGGAATCACTGGCAAGATTGCGTCCGGCGTTCAAAAAGGATGGAACGGTTACCGCGGGGAATGCATCAACCATCAACGATGGTGCCGCGGCAGTAGTGGTGGCGGACGAAGCCTATGCCAGGGAAAAGGGTCTGCCCATCCTGGCACATATTCGTGCCACCGCAACCTCGGGCCTGGAACCGGAATGGGTAATGATGACACCGGTGCCGGCAATCCGGTCAATCTTCGAAAAAACCGGATGGAATCCGGAATCGACTGACCTGTTTGAAATCAACGAAGCTTTTTCCGTACAAATGGTCGCTGTCGGAGCGGAATTGGGATTGAATCTGGAAAAAGTGAACGTTCACGGCGGTGCGGTGGCCCTGGGACATCCCATCGGGGCGTCCGGCACCCGCGTACTGGTCACGTTGCTCCATGCATTGAAACGACACAACTTGAAAAAGGGGATTGCTGCACTCTGCCTGGGTGGCGGAAACGGTGTCTCCATGGCTATCGAAAGGGCCGACTGACACGATGAAAAAATGCCTCCTGTTTGCATCAATTGCGGTTATCTGTATCGGCATGATTGCTGCGGCATCACTGGAAGAAACCCGTTTGCGGAAGCTGGTTGGACTATCCGCATTTATCAAGTCCCGTACGGTTGGTACTTTCTCCTACAAGGCGTTTGTTGAAGGGGCCATCGGCGGCATGCTCAATACCCTGGATCCGCACTCGACCTTTATGAATGAGGAGGCATTCCAGCGGATGCAGGAAGATCAGGAAGGCCGTTTCTTCGGGATCGGCATGATCATTTCCAAGCGGAATGGCAAGATTACGGTGGTGTCACCCATGGCGAACACACCGGCTTCCCGGCATGGACTTCGATCCGGAGACGTTATCTATGAAATTGATGGGGAGTCCACCGAGGATTTCTCCGTTAATGATGCCGTTGACCGGCTCCGGGGGGAGCGGGGAACGGAAGTGGACATCGCGATCAAGCGATCCGGTGTCAAGGACCTGTTACGTTTCACGATTGAGCGGGCGGAAATACCCGAGCGCAGTGTGGAATATTCATTCATGGTAGACGATAACACCGGTTACATTCTGCTGAAGAATTTCGGGGAACGGACTGCTTCCGACATGGATGAAGCGCTGGCATCCCTGACCGCTTCCGGCATGAAACAACTGGTACTGGATCTGCGGAACAACCCCGGCGGTCTTCTTGTAGCTGCGGTCTACGTGTCCGACCTGTTCCTGAAGAAGGGGACGCCCATCGTTTCCAGCAAGGGAAGATTGCCCACCGATAACCAGGTATTCCTGGCGGAATCAGACAGCCCGTACGAAGATCTGCCGATTGTGGTCCTGATTAACCGGGGCAGCGCCTCGGGTTCCGAGATTGTGGCCGGCGCAATTCAGGATAATGACCGGGGACTCGTTGTGGGCAACACGTCCTGGGGAAAGGGACTGGTACAGACTGTATTTGTTGCGGGACGCCAGCAGGCGTTGGCCTTGACAACAGCCAAGTATTACACGGCGTCGGGCCGTTGCATCCAGCGGGATTATTCCCGTTCCTTTGCAGACTATTACAATCCGAGAAGCCAGGCTGCAGAGGAGAAGGAATCCGACACCGCACCGGTATATAGAACACGGGTGGGACGAGAGGTGAAAGGCGGTGGCGGCATCATTCCGGACATGGATGTGGATATGGGAACCCTGGATGAATTCCAGGTCCTGCTGCGATTCAGAACGTCCGCCTTCTTCCGGTTTGCGGTGGACTATACCAGCGAACACCAGAATATCCCGCAGAATTTCCGGGCCAATGATGTCGTCATGAAAGCATTCACCGACTTCCTTGATCGGGAAAAAATCGCCTATACGCCGGAATTGATGCAGCAACATCGGAAGTATATCCGGACCACCATCGAGCAGGAGATTCTCTCCAACAGGTTCGGCCTTCCGGCGGGTACAAAGCGTTTTCTGACCATGGACGAGCAGTTTCAACAGGCATTGCGCGCATTTCCCAGGGCAATCGCGTTGAACAACAAGTCAACAAGCGTTGACCTGAAGGCTCGGAACCAATAGAAAGGACGGGTGCGTATGGAGTTTAACTGGACAGAGGAACAGGAACTGTTGCGAAAAACGGTTCGCGATTTTGCAGCGGTTGAAATCGAACCCAACTCCCTGTCATGGGATGAGACGCAGAAATTTCCCAAGGAGCTGTTTCACCAGATGGGGGAACTGGGATTTCTGGGGGTTGTGGTTCCCGAAGTACATGGTGGTGCAGGACTGGGCTATGTGGATTATGCGCTGATCGTGGAAGAGATTTCCCGTGTGGATGGCGCGATCGGACTGAGTGTTGCCGCGCACAATTCACTGTGCACGGGACATATTGAAAAGTTTGGCACCCCGGAACAGAAAGAAAAATATCTGGTGCCCCTGGCGACGGGAAAATGCATCGGTGCGTGGGGATTGACCGAATCCGGTTCCGGCTCCGATGCGGCTTCTTTGCGGACCCGCGCGGTTCGAAAAGACGACCATTATGTGCTGAACGGGACAAAAACATTCATTACACATGGTACATACGGTGATGTTTTCGTCGTCATGGCCCGGACGAAACCGGATGCCGGGTATGACGGGATTACGGCTTTTATCCTGGAATCTGGCATGCCCGGTTTTTCAGCCGGGAAGAAAGAAAACAAGATGGGCATGCGTGCCAGTGACACGTCGGAACTGATCCTGGAAGACGTGGCGGTTCCGTTGGACGCCCGTCTCGGTGAAGAAGGCATGGGCTTCCGCAATGCCATGTCCATCCTGGATGGCGGCCGGATTTCCATTGCCGCAAACTGCCTGGGCATGGCACAGGGTGCATTTGAGCAGGCGGTATCCTATGCGAAACAGCGACAGGCATTTGGAAAAAACCTGGGATCGTTCCAGGCAATCCAGTTCAAACTGGCGGATATGGCCACGCGCATTGAAGCGTCCCGATTACTGGTGTACCAGGCGGCTGCCAAGAAGGATGCAGGCCTGGACGTGAACCGGATTTCGGCCATGGCAAAACTGTATGCATCGGAAACGGCCGTAGACGTTGCCAATGAAGCGGTGCAGATTTTCGGTGGATACGGTTATATGAAGGAATATCCCGTTGAAAGATTCTACCGGGACGCGAAACTGGGGACAATCGGCGAGGGAACGTCCGAAATCCAACGGATCGTAATTGCCAGGCAGTTGTTGAGGGACTGATCCGCTCAATTCGCGGTTAGAATAAGAAGAAGGACACACAGGAAGCATGATCGACCAACTGGCAGATGCCGTACTTGACGGACACGAGCGATCCATCGCGAGAGCGATCTCCATTGTTGAAAATGAAACATCGGAAACGGCGCACCTGATCGGCCGGCTCTTTCCCCACACCGGCAACAGCAAGGTGGTGGGGTTGACGGGACCGCCCGGTGCGGGGAAATCCACCTTGACGGACCGGATCGTCAGCAGTCTTGTTGAGCGGGGGAAACGCGTTGGCGTAATTGCCATTGATCCGACCAGTCCATTTACCGGTGGCGCCATTCTCGGAGACCGGATACGGATGCGGTCACTCACCGGTCTGCCGGGTGTATTTGTCCGGTCCATGGCGACCCGGGGCGCTCTGGGCGGATTGAACCAGGCTTGTATTGACGTGGTGGACATACTGGATGCCAGTGGCATGGACGTCATCCTGATTGAAACCGTTGGTGTTGGTCAGGATGAAGTTGACATCATTCGTGTCAGTGATCTGAACGTGGTGGTGTTGATTCCGGGCATGGGTGACGATATCCAGGCCATGAAGGCGGGACTCATGGAGATTGCGGACCTGTTTGTGATCAACAAGGCCGACCAGCAGGGGGTCCAGCGGTTGAAAAGCCAGTTGGATTATCTCAATATGCTGTCGGGGTTGGAAATTCCAATTATGGAAACCATCGCCACGGATGGAACGGGAATTGAACAACTGGTGAATGCGATTGGAACCGTGCGGGAGGAAGGAAACCGAAGAGAAAAACTGGCGGAGCATCGTTCCCGAAGGGCACGTTTCCGTATTCAGCGTGTTCTGCAGAGCCGGCTGCTGCAATCCGCGTTGGATGCATTCGGAGAGGAACCGTTTGAGTTGCTTCAATCAAGAATTGCCAGGCGGGAAACGGATCCTTACAGCGCTGCCGAACGAATCATGAATACCTGGCTGGAGAAGAAGCATGAAATCGGATAACCAGCGTGTTGTGGGGCTCACCGGAAGTGTGGCTACCGGTAAAACAACAGTTACGGAAATGTTTCAGCGACTGGGTGCTGCAATTGTGGATGCGGACCAACTGGCTCGGGCGGTGGTCCAGCCCGGTACGAAAGCGCTGCAGGAAATCGTGCGGCTGTGCGGGCAGGAAATCCTGCTGGCGTCCGGAGAGTTGGACCGTTCCTCCCTTCGGCAACGCATTATCGCGGATCAGGAGTTGAGAGAAGAGGTCAACGCCATCACCCATCCGAGGATTCTGGAATTGGAGTCGGCAGCCATAAAGGAGGCTGCTTTTCCATTGGTGATCGTTGATGCGGCCTTGATGATTGAAAGCGGCAGCTATACGCGGTTCCGGGAATTGATTCTGGTGTATGTGCCCCGGGACGTTCAACTCAAACGGTTGATGAAACGGGAAGGGATGACCCGGAAGGCGGCCGTTGCATTCATGGACACACAGATGGACATCGAAGAAAAGAAGAAGTATGCGACCTACCTGGTGGACAACAGCGGTACGGTCGAGGAAACCGCGGAACAGGTTGTGAAGCTCCATGAAATTCTTTCAACCTAAGATCAAAATTGTCTATTCATTTGAATATTTTCTGGGTCTTTGCGAGAAGGGCCCCCGGGCCTCCTTTGACTGCGCCAAATTCCGGAAAATCCGGAACGCCCTGTTAAAAAACAGGATCATTGGTAAACGACATATCGTGGAACCTTCCCCTGCAAGTTGGGATGACTTTCAACTGGTCCATGATCCGGCATACCTGGAAACGTTGAAGGATCCGGTAACCCTGGCCCGGATACTGTTCCTGGACTATGTGAACCCGTTTGATACGGACATTCTCGAATTCTTCATGTGGGTGACGGGCGGAACCATTCGAACGATCCAGGAAGCATACGAAAACCAGGTACCGACATTCAATCTTGGCGGCGGCTATCATCATGCCAAGCAGGGCAAGGGAGAGGGATTCTGTCCAGTCAACGATGTGGTGATCGGCATTCGCCGCCTTCGGATGTTACATCCGGAAGTAAAGGTACTGGTGGTGGACCTGGATTATCACCAGGGCAATGGCACAGCACTCCTGCTTGCCGCGGATGAACAGAGCTTTACGTTCTCAATCCACCAGGAAACCTGGGATCCGGTTGACGAAAAGACAAACCGGGACATTCAGTTGCCCCACGGTACGAATGACCAGACATACATGGATGTGTTGACGCAACAGTTGCCCCCGGTGATTGACTCATTTGAACCGGACCTGGTTGTATATGTTGCCGGTGCGGATCCCCATGAGTCGGATTCACTGGGAACATTCCAATTATCGGATACCGGAATGCTGGCCCGGGACCGGTTTGTCTGGGACTTGTGCGAAACCGCTTCAATCCCGCTTGCTGTAGTCGCCGGTGGCGGATATGGAATGGAATCCTGGAAATTGTATTACAATTTCATCAAGTGGGCAGTTCAGGGGAAGACCGATGTTTAGAATACCGATCAAGTTCCGCTGGATTTATCGGCATCTCAACAGTTCCGAGCTATCGCGGGATTGCTCGTTTGATCTGTGTCTCAATGATCTGTTTGACGACAGCAAGCGACGGTTCATGGATTATTACTCGGAGCAGGGACTGCGCCTGGCAATCAAGCGATATGGTTTTGTGGCCAAGCTTCGTGAACTGGGTTATGAACAGATTGATCTGAAATTCGGTGTCCGTGAAGACGGTTCCCATTTCCTGGAAATATTTGAACCGCCGTACGCGGAGAACAATCGGGTGGCCGAATTTGTGGCCCGGAAAATCCGGCACAACGATCTGTACCCGGTATTAAAGGTGGAATGGCTGTGTCTCCAGAACACGCGGAGTAAGTTTGCCGATGAAAAACCCCGGTTGCCCGGACAGCAGTTTCCGGGACTGGGACTGGGGAAGGATGTGCTGTCCGTCATCATGCTGATGGCGATCCGATTGAAGTTTTCGGCTATGATCAACGTGGCGGACCATTTCCACAATGCATTCATCTATGCGGCCAGCTTCTACTTTGAGAAACCGGAAGCCGCTGCAAGTATGCTCGCAATGAAGCGATTCATGGAAGAGCAGAAGCTGTCGCTGGCGGAAACTGCATGGGCATTGGAAGAGGGGCGTATCCTGGACGTTACCGCGGGCCAGCCCTTTGCCTGGGAGCCGGCTGTTCAGATCCTCCCGTTGCGCTCGGCACTGGAGGATCGTTATCAACAGCCGGAATATCAGGAAGCAATCCAGTCCGCACTGGCATCTATTCGATTCCAGTTGAAAGAATCGTGACAATCCGGTGGCATGGATCTTGATAGCTGTTTCTGTAACACCTGGAGGTGAGACATGAGAACCATGACAACTGCTCTGATTCTGTTCCTGCTACCCATGATGAATGCATGCCACCATGCGGTTGTGCATACCGGGGTGCACGGACCATATGTGTCCACTGGAATCTCCACACACGTGGATGGGGATGGGGGCGCGATCCTGGCGTTGTCCCTGATCGGTGCAATGGTGGGTGGCGCAATCTATGAGGAAACCCACGCTTACCAGGTGCAGGGACTGTCCGCGATTGACGTGAACATTCAGCCGGATCATGCGGAGATTTCACTGGACGGTGTTGTAATGGGTACGGCCGATGACTATGATGGTTTTCCGCAATTCATGGTTGTGGACCCGGGGACACATACGGTGCGGGCCCGTTGCGATGGCTATCAGACCTACGAGGTCACCATTCGGCTTGCACCGGGTGAGCAGATCAACTTGAACAAGCGCCTGGATCCGGGTAAAGCGGGGCTTGCAGTGGTTGAAACGCCCGTGGAACGGGAGCCGCAACCGGCAGAATTGACGGAACCGGTTTACATCCGGCTGGTGCTCACGGTTAATGACCCCGAAGCGTCCGTATATGTGGACGGTGCATTCGTGGGGACAGGGAAAGAGATCTCCCTGCTCCATTCGCCGTTGCTGCTGGAATCTGACGCGACGGAACTGGTGGTGGTCACATCTGCCGACAGACAACGATTCGACATCCAGAAATTGTGGCAGCATGCAGTGGACGGTGTGATCCGACTGGATGTGCGCATTCCGGACGATTCGCACTAGACTGCAATACCAGCCCGACAACAATCCCCCGGTGCAACCATCGGCCGTATGATTCGTATTGCCATTGAACAAGAAACCGAGGGGGAATCCCATGAAGAGAACAATTTTGAAACTGACAGCTTTTGCGGTGGTTCTGGCCATTTCGTTCACGGTGCATGCAGCGGTCCTGCAGGACGAGTATGTCAAGGAACTGAAGGACGTGAAGGGGATACGGTCCATTGTCATTGACAATGTAAACGGAGATTGTGTCATCATCCCCGGTGACAGCGATGTTGTCCGAATTGAAGGGGCAATCCGGATCAAGGGCGGTTCCGATGAAGAATGCCGCGATTATTACCGGAAAGCGGAAATCAAGGTAACCACCGAGGGAGAGGAACTGGTCATCGACGTTATCTATCCCAAGACGAGGGGATTCTTCAGCATTGGCCGTTCCGTGAATATGCGTGTGGACTTTGAAATCACGGTTCCTGTGGGCCTGGATATCGGGGTTGACCTGGTGAATGGCGATGTTACCCTGGAAAAAATGGGAGATTGTAACATTGACCTGGTGAATGGTGATGTGATTGCGTCCGAGATCAATAGCATTGTTGTGGATGTGGTGAACGGCAGTATCGAAGTCCGTGAAGTTGCGGAAACGGTGTCTTGTGACCTGGTGAATGGCAGCTTGAAGTTGTTCTCATCTTCCGAGAAGCTTCGGAAGGTTGTAGCGGATAGTGTAAACGGCACCATGCAGGTCCATGTGCCGGCTTCGGTATTGGGCCGAATCCACATGTCGTCTGCAACGGGTATCACCTACTTGAAGGAAGAAGTTGCTGAAGGCGAGTGGAAAGTAAAGATGAAGAGCAAGAGTGTCACCATGGTGGATGATGGCAATGCACGCATCAATCTGGAGAATGTGAACGGCAAAATCGTATTGTTCTGCAAGCGCTGACAGTTTTATCCATGCAATAAAAAAAGGCCGGGATCAGTCCCGGCCTTTTCCTTCTGTTTTTGGAGAGATATCTCAGTCTTCGTCCCCGAACTGGATACCCTGGGCCAGGATAACACCCTTGCTGTAGTTGATTGCAGAAGTGACCCGGCGCATATACTGCTTCCAGGAATCGGATCCGGATTCGCGGCCGCCGCCGGTTTCTTTCTCCCCACCGAATGCACCGCCGATTTCCGCGCCGCTGGTACCCAGGTTGACATTTGCCAGTCCGCAGTCACTGCCTGCCGGTGAGAGGAAATATTCGGCATAGCGGTGGGTGTTGGTGAAAATGGCGGAAGACAGGCCCTGGGGAACATCATTGTGCTTGTCAATGGCGTCTTCGAGGGAATCAATGGGCATCACGTAGAGCAGGGGGGCAAAGGTTTCTTCCTTGACGATATCCAGGTTGCCCGGTACAGCCGCAATGGTGGGTGATACGAAACTCCCCTTCTGATCCAGGCGTTTTCCTTCCACCAGGATTTCACCGCCCGATTTCTTTACCTGGTCAATGGCGTGTTCGTACGCTTCAATCGCCCCATCGTCCACCAGGGGACCCATTACGGTCTTGCTGTCCAGCGGATCACCAATCCGGAGCTTGCCATACTTGGCAACCAGCTTCTTCAGGAATTCTTCCCGGACGTCATTGTGGAGTAGCACACGACGCGTTGAGGTGCAACGCTGGCCGGCAGTACCGACTGCGCCGAAGAATACACTGTCAACCGCCATGTCAATGTCTGCGTCTTCCATTACGATAACGGCATTGTTGCCACCCAGTTCCAGGATGGTACCACCCAGACGCTTGCCTACGGTTTCCGCCACGTGTCGGCCCATGGGAACAGAACCGGTGAAACTGACCAGCGGAACACGGTTGTCCTGGAGCATCCGTTCACCCACAGTGGAGCCACGGCCGATTACCAGGTTGAACACGCCTTCACAGTTGTGACGCTGAGCAACCCGGTTGGCGATCTTCTGAACGGCAACGGCACACAGCGGCGTCTTGGAGGAAGGTTTCCAGATCATGGTGTCGCCACAGACGGCAGCAATGGCGGCATTCCATGCCCATACTGCTACCGGGAAGTTGAACGCAGTGATAATACCGATGATCCCGAGGGGATGCCACTGTTCCTGGATCCGGTGTTCCGGACGTTCGGAAGGCATGGTCTTGCCGTACAACTGCCGGGAAAGACCGACGGCAAAATCACAGATATCGATCATTTCCTGAACTTCGCCCAGCCCTTCCTGGTAGATCTTGCCCATTTCCAGGGAAACCAGTCTGCCAAGGGGTTCCTTGTACTTCCGCAGTTCATCCGCCAGGTCACGAATTACCAGCCCACGGACAGGGGCAGGTACCATCCGCCAGGTTTTTCCAGTTTCCGCAGCAATGCGCACAACCTGTTCATAGTCATCTTCATTGGTTTGCATGACTGTGCCGATAGCATCACCCGTTGCCGGGTTGTACGATACCAGCTCATCACGTCCGTCGCCCTTTATCCACTGCCCGCCGTAGGTTCCGCACAGGGTACCTTCCAGTCCGAGCTCCTTGAGAAATTCCATGTGTGCCTCCATAAAAATATGTGTCATCAATCTCGTACACAGGACACTATAAATCATCACTGGACCGTTTTCAACGGGCCCCTGCATGTTGCTGTGATACACTGCGTTCAGGAACCGAATGAATGACCACAGGAAGACCGATGACGCTATTCAATGTTGTGTTACTGGAGCCGGAAATCCCGCAGAATACAGGAAATATCGGTCGCCTGTGTGTGGGAACAGGGTGTAAATTGCACCTGATCCGTCCACTGGGATTTTCCCTGGATGACCGATACATGAAGCGGGCCGGTCTGGATTACTGGCAACACCTGGAGTGGACCGCACATGACAGTTTTGAATCATTCCTGGAAGCTGAAGAACCGGAACGGTTTTTCTGTTTTACCAAGAAGACGGAACGGGTCCACTGGGACGTAACATTCCGGCAGGGTGACTACCTGGTGTTCGGGAAAGAAACCACCGGGTTGCCCGAACCGATGATTGAACAATATGCGGACCGGTGTCTGCGCCTGCCGATGACCGGTCCCACCCGCTCCATTAACCTTTCCAACAGCGTGGCCGTGGCTGTGTATGAAGGGATGAGACAGTTGCATGTTCAGGCGCCACTTTTCTGAACTTCTTAACGGACTTTACCGGGACGGCTGTTTCGAAACGGTTGAGATCTATCATCGTGTGCGATTGGAAGAAATACAGGTGTCCGGTGTCAAACGAAGGGGATGTGCCGCCATGACAGCGGTCCGCACAACCGGCCCGGATGGTATCCGGGAGGTCCGATTGACCGATCAATTGCCGCATATTGATACGGTACGTACCCTGTTGGACATTGCCATGCCGATGTCGTCAGCGGGGAAGCAGGTCATGGGCGCAAAGGTCGGTGCGTTTTGCCACCGGCACGTTCGCCAGGACGATCAAAACTGGCGCGGACTGTGCCGGGACATCCTGGTTAATTCATCGGGGGCGGAACTGCTTGCCGATTGCGATTTTTCCCTGTATCGAAACAACGGTATCGCAGCATCATCTGACCCCGGCTACGGTGCTTTGGCGGATGGCAGACGGGATGTACTGTTCCTGTCCCCGGCCATCGTCATGGCCATGGTCCGGAGAGGGGGGTTCCGCGGAACCCTGGCCAGGGGGCGGGCCACCTCGCTGTTTCATGGACATTTTGATGGCGTGGGTACAACCAGTTGGAACTGGAGTCGTACACCGAGAACCCTCCACCTGACTTCGGGTACGTTATTGTTCGCGGATCTGAAGCCGGCCAAAGGTCTCAGTGGAAGCAGGCTGGCAACTGTTGTCCGTGATGGTCAGGGCTGGCGGGGATGGACGGTTGACGGATACACAGTGCGCTTCCGGGATGATGTGTTAGAATCCGTTGAGAAAGTAACCGAAGATGTAATTTGCTTTGATGGTGAACTGTACTGGCGCTTGCCGGTTGTCGCGGTTCAAGGAGACCTGAAGTGGGATTGAGTTATGATTTGCGCATGCAGGGTGACTGGAAACGGGACCCTGCATTCGAAAAACTGTTGGAGCGCGCGTGCAGGGAAGAACAGAAATTGCTGGATGACCCGGCCATCGGTTTCACAGACCTCCCGGAAACATCAGCCTACATTGACATGTGCGACCAGATGGTCAATTCACTACCGGCCGCCATTGACACGCTGATTGTGCTGGGGATCGGCGGTTCAGCATTGGGTACCGCCATGGTCCTGGATGCATTCCCTGAGAAGGTCAAGCGAACCGTCCGTGTGATCGACAATGTGGATAGTGCGGCGGTCGGGGCGGTTCTGGATACGTTTCATCCCCGAACAAGTGCCCTTGCGGTGGTTTCCAAGTCCGGATCCACGGTGGAACCACTTGCACTCTTCTCCATTTTCTACGATCGGCTGGTGGAAGAACTGGGCGTTCAACAGGCGATATCCCACTGTGTGCTGATTACCGATCCCGAGTCTGGAGCACTTCGTCAATTGGCTGAAGAAAAGAGCTTTCCCAGCCTGCCGGTACCGCGGAATGTTGGCGGACGATTCTCGGTGTTGACGCCGGTCAGCCTGTTTCCCCTGATGTTTGCCGGTATTGACGCCATGCAGCTGGTGCTGGGCGCTGCCAAAGAGAAGCGGGAAGGGCAGAAGCGCAGATGCACCGGTGCGGTACTGGATTATATGTTCATGGAATCGGGAAAGTCCATCAAGGTGGTTTTTCCGTACAGCAACCGGTTGAAAACATTTGGTGACTGGTATCTCCAGCTGTTCGCGGAGAGTCTCGGAAAACGGACGGACCGGTCCGGTCGGGTCATTCACAGCGGACAGACAGCGGTGGTGGCACGGGGTGTGACAGATCAGCATTCGCAACTGCAGCTTTACTGTGAAGGACCGGATGATAAGGCTTATCTTTTCATGAAAATAAACAATGTTCCTGAAGTGGTTGTAAAGGACATGTTCCCGGGAAATGCTGCCTTCCATACGGTAAAGAACCATCAGTTGAACGAGATACTGGAGGCGGAACTGCAGGGGACCATGCGTTCACTGGAAAGCTGCCGCAGGCCGGTGGTCCTGATGGAACTGGAAGAACTGGATCTGCAGACTGTGGGCAGGTTGATCTACCTGTTCGAGATGCAGACAGCAATTACCGGGCACCTGTTGAACATCAATCCGTTTGACCAGCCGGGCGTGGAAGAGGGAAAACGAATCGCGAAAGAAATCCTGGGCCGGTCGGAGTGAGCGGCCCGGGTTGACTTGTGGGGATGTATCAGACGTCTTCGTAGACCAGAACCGCAGACTTGCCGTCCAGCGCCTTGGTGGACTCTTCCACCATGGCAAGCAGTTCATCTTCTCCCGGATAAACCACAAACTCTGCCAGTGGCTCAACATATTCCCGAACCCACTGGATCAGCATACCGCTCCTGGCAAGACCACCTGTCATGATGATCGCATCGGTCTGGCAGGCCAGCACCGCATGGAGCGAACCGATTTCCTTGGCGATCTGGTAGGCCATGGCCTGGTAAACCTTCAGTGCTTTTTCATCGCCGCTTTCGATTCGTTGTTCAACTTCCACAGCGTCATTCGTTCGCAGGTAAGCGACCAGGCCGCCTTTACCCACTGCCATGCGTTTCATGATCGCGGGTTCATACTTACCGGAAAAACACATCTCAATCAGGGGCAGGGTGGGTACACCACCACTCCGTTCCGGTGAGAAAGGCCCTTCACCGGAAAGACCGTCATTGACGTCAATAACCCGACCGCCTTTGTGTGCGCCAACCGTGATACCCCCGCCAAGATGGGCAATGATCAGCTTCAAATCGCCATAATCTTTGCCCACGGACTCCGCATAGCGTGCTGCAACAGCTTTCTGGTTGAGGGCATGAAAGATGGAAACCCGCGGGTTATCCGGCATTCCGGAGTAGCGCGCAAGATCGTGAAGTTCATCCACTACCACCGGGTTCACAATAAAAGCAGGTTTACCGCCGGCTTCCCGGCCCAGTTCATCGGCAAGAATGGCGCCAAGGTTGGATGCATGTTCGCCGAAACGGGCTTGACGAAGATGGGTTTTCATTGTTCCGGTTACGGTGTACACGCCACCTGGAATCGGTTTCAGCAGTCCCCCTCGTCCGCAATAGGCATCCACCTGGTCCAGTACAATATTATTTGCCGACATGAATTGGAGGATGGCGTCCCGCCGGAACGGCAACTGTTCCGCGATCGTCCGGTACTGGGCCAGATCCTCGGCGGAATGACGAAGGGTTTCCACCACCTGTGCTTCGCGGTCCACATAGTAGCCGAGTTTGGTGGAAGTAGAACCCGGATTGATTGCCAGAATTCGATAGCTCATGGCAATCTCAACGGGCGGTCAAAGCCGCGAATACGATAGACATCAGCTTGTTTTCCGGGGTATCCGCCCTGGAAGTCAGAACAACAGGCGCTGCCGCTCCGGCAATCAAAGCTGCACATCTTGCGGAAGCAAAGTAGGTGAGCGATTTATACAACGCGTTTCCGGACTGGATGTCCGGGCAGATCACCACATCTGCATCTCCGGCCACCGGGCTGTCGATGCCCTTGTGCTCGGCAGCTTCATGGGAAATCGCATTGTCCAGCGCCAGCGGACCGTCCGCGATAATATTGCCCAGTTGACCGCGTCTGGCCATCATCGCAAGCATGGCTGCATCCTCCGATGCGGGAACGCCCGGTGACACCTTTTCGTTGTGTGCGATAAATGCCACCTTGACGGGATCTTCCTGCAGGGGGGCCATGAAGGAAACGGCGTTTTTCGTAATATGAACTTTCTGTTCCACGTCGGGCGCAATATTCATGGCCGCGTCGGTAACCAGCAGCAGTTTGTGGTAGGCGGGCACCTCAAACAATGCCACGTGGGACAGGATGGAGCGTGTCCGCAGGCCCCATTCCTTGTTCAGGATGGCCCGCAGATACACATCTGTACCCACCAGTCCTTTCATGACAATATCAGCTTCCTTACGATGGACGCAGCTGACCGCTTCCCTGGCCGCCAGTTCCGGAGTCGGACAATCCACCAGCTCCATGGATGTGAGGTTCAGACCCATCTCTGCCGCAATTTCATTCATGCGCGCGACGTTGCCGAACAGTACAGGATTTACCAGGTCCTGCTCAGCAGCCTGGTGCACGGCACTGAGGACGCCGGCATCGGCCCCCTCGGCCACAGCCAGACGCCGGGTTTTCGCGCTTTTCGCACGTTCAATCAGTTCGTTCAGTGTTTTCATCGGTACTCCGTACGGAATCCGGGAAATCTTACATCCGGTCTATGGTTTCGGTCACCCGGGTCCTGATGTCGGTAATCAGCGCATCGGCTTCCCGGATCAATTCTTCGCACGTGGATTTCATTTCTTTTACATATTGCTTGTCCGTGATACCCGGCAGGTTGATCAGGACATTGAGAATGGCGCCCCGCAGGCCCGCGTAGGCCACTTCAGCGCCAACACCGCCATCCGTAACGGAGTTGGTGTTGCCGTTGGCGACCACTTCGCCGCACAGGCGAATGGTTTCCAGGCTGTCCCGGGCGGTTTTCAGCGGTACGTTAACAGCCAGTTTCAGGCCTTCCTGCATGGCCGCTTCCCGTGCTGTTTTTTCTGCCGGAGATTTCTTCGGCATGCGTAGCGCTTCAAAATAGGTGTTAAAGGCGTCGGTGTCATCATCTACGCCACGGACAAGGGCGGCTTTCACCTGCTGGGCTTCTTCCCCGATACGGCCCATGTCTTCAGCCACGGACTCGTATCCCTTTTTGGAGATTGTCAGCCCGGCAACCATGGAAGCCAGTCCAGCCCCCAGGGCCGAGGCAACAGCAGCCACTGAGCCCCCACCGGGTGCCGGTGTTTCCCGGGACACTTCATCCACCAGGTCAACCATCGTCATGTTGACGAGTTTCCGGTCCGCCAGTGAAGGGTATCCCAGGACTTTTTCCTTGATTACAAATGGGGAGACATCAGCGAGCCCCATGGAATATACCGCAGTCTTCAACACGTCATCCACGGGCAGGCCGCCGGACTTCCCCTGTGCCTTCAGATAATACAGTCCGGCTTCATACAGGGCTTCGAACGGGATCAGTCCCACGATTTCAGAACCGGTTACCACCATGCCCCGGTCCACTGCCAGGCGACGGACTTCTTCCAGAACCAGGTGGGGCGGCGTGATTTTGAAATTGGTGAGATTGATCGAAATCTGCGTCCGCTCATATTCGTCAACGAACCATCCGATCGCTTTACAATGGGTAAAGGTACCCGGCTTGATTGCGGGTTTACCAGCGAGTTTTTCCGGATTGAACCCATGCTCCTGCAGAATCGGGATGAGATCATAATCGTGTTCATCCCGGCAATGGTCGAACAGGGCTTCCGGTGAGTTCAGCACGGCGTCACAGCTGCCGCAGAAAAACTCGGATTCGGTGTGCTTGACCTGGGTGCCGTTGGTATACAGCGGGGTGATGTTTCCCACCCGCTTGGGCCGACCTTTCTCCCGGATTTCCAGGGCAATGTCGGTGGCAAACTTCTTTTCGCGGGTATTGAGGGTCACGTTGTAGGCAATCAGGAATTCCCGCACACCGATGGCAGTGGCACCGGAACGGGCGTTAAACGCCGCGGGACCATAGTCCGGTTTCCACTCCGGATCCTGGAATTTTTCCGCAAGCCCTTCATATTCGCCTTTCCGGACTGTGGCCAGGTTCCGGCGTTCCGGGCGGGTAGCTGCTTTCTCATACAGGAAGACCGGGATGTCCAGTTCGCTTCCGACGCGTTCGCCCAGCTTGTGGCACATCTCGATACATTCTTCCTCAGTGACATTGGAAACCGGGATAAACGGGCAGACATCGGTGGCGCCGAATCGCGGATGGGCACCGCTGTGTTTGCTCATGTCAATCAGTTGTGCTGCGGTTCGGATGGCTTGAAAAGCGGCATCAACCACAGGCTCAGGCTCACCGACGAACGTGAATACGGTTCGGTTGGTATCCGCGCCGGGGTCCACATCCAGGAGTTTTACGCCATCCACTTTTTTTATGGCATCGGCAATCTGGTCCAGAACCTGCTGGTCTCTTCCTTCGGAGAAGTTGGGTACACATTCAACAAGGCGGGTCATACAGCCTCCAATATGACGTCATTTCGGATCAAAGATACCAGAAATAAAGCGGGTTGTCAGCAGAACGCGATGTCAAAATCAGCGGGTCTTGACCATTTGCCGGAAGTCTACAGGGCTTCTCCCAGGTACTCCTGGATAAATTTCTCCAGAACATGAACATGTTCCGCATCATTGCGGGTCAGGTTATGGATCAGTGTTTCCAGTTCGGGCAGTGTTTCCAGAATGACGCTGCGATACAACCGTTCCTCATCCAGGGATTCCAGGGTAGTGGCCAGTTTCAGTGCCTCCCGTGGTGTCAGGTCCGGCTTCTCTTCAAGATGTCCCTGGACAAATGCGATCACTTCTCTCACTTCTTCAAAATCCACACTGACTGTGTCAATGGAGTCGGGGTTTTGACGGACCAGTCGTTTCTGATAGCGAACCAGTCCGGCGTGTGCCTCTTCTTCAGCACTCATCCGTTTGAAAAAAGCGGCAAGAGATTGGTCGTCCTGAAAATGTTCGGACAGCCACTTGTAAAGATCCCGCATGGCGGTTTCCAGTTCTTCCAGCGTGTTCAGGATGGTCAGTATATTTGCCATGATTTCTCCATCAGTACAATTTCGCTCGGTACGGTTGTAACGTATTCTCCCCTGTTTGACAAGCATGACCCAGGTCACATCGGGTAAGGTAGCCCGCATTCCCGGTTGTGACAACAGGATCACCGCGGTAAAATCCTCCTTGATGACTACAATATCGGTGCCCGGTGTTCCGTTAATGACACCACAGGAATTCAGAATTCTCCGTGATTATCTCTACCGCAGGTGTGGACTCTACTTTGAAGAATCCAAGAAGTTCTTCCTGGAGCGGAAGCTGCGGGACAGGGTGGGAGCCATGGGCATGCAATCCTATTCCCAGTATTTCATGAACCTGCACGGCGAAAATGAATGGATGGAGTTGAAGGAGATCTACAAACAGGTAACCACGACGGAGACGGGGTTTTTTCGAAACCGGAAGCAGATGAATGCGCTTCGTTATGAACTGATGGATGACCTGATCCAGGAGGCCAGGCGGCGTCCGGATCAGATGTTGAAAGGCTGGAGTGCCGGATGCAGCACCGGGGAAGAGGCCTATTCCCTGGCCATGCTGATCCGTTCGAAGCTTTCCGGTTCGGAGCTGGATATACCGGTGAAAATCACCGGGTCGGATATCAATGAACGCGCCCTGAAAACAGCTGAACATGGTTTGTACGATGCCAATCGATGCACGGGATTACCGCAGCCGTTCCTGGATCGTTACATGGAGCCGGTGGGCGACCGTTACCGCGTCTGTGACCGGATCCGGGACATGGTCAGTCTGACGTTTTTCAACCTGGCGGACACCACGCGGTATCTCCGGTTGGGGCGAATGGACTTTGTATTCTGTCGCAATGTTCTGATCTATTTTGGTGATGCCGTTCGGAAAGAGGTGTTGCAGGGGTTGGCCAGGGTAATTCGGCCCGGTGGACTGCTGTTCCTTGGATATTCCGAGCATTTACCGCGGCAGCCGTATTTTGATCCGCTGATCCGGGATGGCCACACCATCTGTTATCGACGGATTGAAGAAGCGTGGCCCCAATGAATAGACGCTCCCGTGGGTTGTTGAACCGTTTCCGCTTGGACAATTGCCTGTTATTCGTGCTGATGGCATTCCTTTTACTTGCAATGCCCGGTTTTGCCGGAGAATGGACGCTGATCGCCGGCAAACACCTGGATGTCCTGGTAAATCTCAAGACCGGTGAGGTCCGGGGGCTGTCAGATTCGAAGACCAGATTATCCGGCTTGTCCGGGGAAACGGTTCCCGGGGCACTTGTCAGCGACAATACCCATGTCTGGACAGTGAACGGCAGTCAACTGGTCAGTCTTGTGGATGCGACTGTATTGCATATTCCCGACATCAGTTTACTGCCACAACCGTCAAATCCCACGAATTATCAACACATTGTCATTGATAACCGGATCCAGATTCCGATGACGGAAGGGGTTGCCATACTGGATACCCGAACCCGTGACTGGCGTGTGGTTCCGGTAAAACTTGTGTTGTCTGAACAAGGCCCGCTGGCGGTGGCACCGGAGCAGGTATACCTGGGAGACAGACATGTATTGAAGACGAGCCTGTCCGATATTTCAATATTGGAAAATGAAAGCAGCTGGCGAACGGTTGCAGCTGCTGGTGACGGAAGAAAACTTCACGCGATGATGGACGCCGGGGAACGGTGGATTACATTGGCCATATCCGGCATCGGGACGGATGGACTGGGTTCCTTTGATATCCGCGTTCTGGTCGTGGACCGTCAGACCGGAAAACTTGTGGTGGACCGGTCCGATCCCGGTGTCCTGCGGGCTCTTTTCGTGGACCAGGATGGCAGACCCACAATCTACTATGCGCCGGCATCCATCCTGGCCGCGCTGTTCAATCGGGATGAGATGTTTCTGCGAGCCCTCAATCCGGAGAATGGTTCGGTACTGGAGCAGCGCATCAAGCTTACCCACAAACGGCGGCATATACTGCCGATACTGAACGACGGATCATTGGAGCTGGTTGTGCATTGCAGGGACGGCCGGTTGTCCCGGGTGAATCCACGGGATGGTTCTGTCACAACGTTACAGGAAGGAGTTTCCTATGAACACCGGATTGCCCGGTTTAAGCAGCACCTGGAAATCCTGGACAGCAGGTCTGATCCTGTTGGCAGGGTTGCTCTGTTCCCTGCCCGTTGATGCGGCGGAACAGAAGCTGCTGGGTGCTGTTCATTGGGACAATGCTGACCTGTTCCTGGTGGCCAGCGGATTCCAGTTGCAACTGAGAACAGCATCAGGGGACATCAAACACCGGTTTGACGATGTGAAACTGGTGGATTGCGATTCCGATGGTCATCTGTTGCTCATAACGGAATCCGACTGGATTCTCTATTACCCGGATGGCACCCGGAAAACCCGGAATATATCAGATCCCCATCCCTTCCTGGCTCTGCTGGACGGTTGTCGTCGGATGCCGTTGATCAAATATCCGGTCGCGCTGATTCCCGGACGGGTTCCGGAACTGATGAACCTGTCCGGCGATGTTTCGATTCAGTTGCCGGACCTGTATCGATTTGAATCGGGTCAATATGCTTTTCATGATCTCAGCAGTACGGTGACAGCAGGGGACTGGTTGTTTGTCCAGAAAGGTGACGGGATTCAACCCATCCGCATCCGCTCCATGAAACCCGAAGGCAAGATAATCGATACCGCCCGCGACTTGAATTCAGCGTTCCTGCAGGATAACCGGATTGCGCTATGGACGGTGGGGGGGGAGCAAATCGTTATAGATGCCGGTTCTGCGGCCACAATGCAGCGAAAGCGGGAGAAGTCCGATCGAAACAGTGCAGTTTTCCGGTTACCAATGGAATCTGAGCCAGACATTCCGGTACGGGTGGACATGCAGAACAGCGGGTTCATGGGTGCCCTGGATGCGTTGAATGCCGGCAGAATCGGTTTGAAATTATCGATATTCGGGGATACGGACAGGGAGCAATCCTGGGATTTTTCTGTATCCGTCAGAAACCCGGATACGTTTTTTGTTTCCGCAGTGCACGAATCCGGTGCGCTGGTATTCCGTTTTGCGGATAAGACGGTCATCTGTTACCCCGTCCGTGACAAAGTTGAACTGGTGGAACTTGATCCGGAACAGTCCTTTGCAGTTTGCGCAAACCAATTGTTTATATTGCGGGACAATCAGATCAAAAGACGCGATCCCGCACGCTGAAGCATGGCCTGAACCCGGCGATTCTGATACAATAAACCCGACTGAACAAACTGGAGGATACGGGTGGCAATACCCTTGCAATATGGATTAATTCAATATATCGCTCTGCTTTTCGCGCTGGTCATTCACGAGTCAGCGCATGCCTTGTCGGCGCACTGGATGGGGGACGACACGGCAAAGAACCTGGGGCGTATTTCGATGAATCCCATTGTCCACATGGACATTATCGGTACGGTGGTGTTTCCGCTGATCATGATCTTTTCCGGCGGGGCGATACCCTTGTTCGGTTGGGCAAAACCGGTCCCGGTGAATCCACTGAACTTTGACAATCGTCGGAAGGGTGTGTCACTGGTTTCATTTGCGGGTCCGCTCAGTAACGTGGCATTGGGAACGATATTCCTGGTCCTGTTCCTGGTGCTGCGAAATGTGTCCGGTGCAAGCCAGGTAATGGTGCCGGTGCTGTACCTGTTGATGTACTCTGTTTTCATCAACTTTATCCTGGCCTTTTTCAACATGATCCCGGTTCCGCCACTGGATGGTTCCGGCGTGCTGTTCGGATTGATCAAGGAAAAAACGTACCTGAAGTATATTGAACCAATTGCGCCGTTCGGTTTCATTATTCTGCTTGTGCTGTTGTACACCGGTGTACTGGGACTGATGATGAGCCCGGTACTGAACATACTGAGAATTGTGATGGGAGTGTAGTGATGAATGCGAGAAAGCGGGTGTTGAGTGGAACCCAGCCCACAGGTCGATTGCATATGGGTCACCTGGTGGGTGCGCTGGATAATTATGTCAGTCTGCAGAACGAACATGACTGTTTCTATTGCGTGGTGGACTGGCATGCACTGACATCCATGTACGCGGATACCAGCCGTCTCCAGGAATATGTCCTGGAAGTTGTTGCCGGTTACCTGGCAGCGGGTGTATCACCGGAAGAGAGTGCACTGTTTGTCCAGTCGGATGTGAAGGAACACGCCGAGCTCCATCTGCTGTTGTCCATGCTCACCCCGCTGGGTTGGCTCGAACGGGTGCCCACCTACAAGGAGAAAAAGACACAGATGGATGACAAGGATTTGTCCAACTATGGCTTCCTGGGGTACCCGGTATTGCAGACAGCGGACATCATCCTCTACAAGGCGGACCTGGTGCCGGTAGGTGAGGACCAGCTGTTTCACCTGGAACTGGCCCGTGAGATTGTCCGGCGGTTCCACCATATGTATGACACGACAGTCTTTCCCGAGCCACAGGCGAAGCTGACCGAGGCCAAACGGGTGCCGGGTCTGGATGGGCGTAAGATGAGCAAGAGTTATGACAACTCCATCTACCTGGAAGACGATGAAAAGACGATCCGTCAGAAGATTAACACCATGATGACCGATACGCGACGTCAGCGGCGGACAGACCCGGGTGAACCGGAAGACTGTCCGGTATTCGCGTTGCACAAAATCTTCTGTACGAAGGAAGAGCAGGAACAGTGTGCGTCCGGTTGCCGTTCGGCTGCAATCGGCTGTTTTGATTGCAAGAAAGTGCTGCTGGAACGGATTCTTGCCCGGGTGCTGCCGGTTGGTGACAAGATCCGGGAATTGAAGCAGAAACCGGATTATCTCCGGGATGTCCTGAAATCCGGCGCCCTCAAAGCACGGGAAGTGGCGGCGGCCACCATGGATGAGGTGCGGACGGTGATGAACCTGAAAGGATTGCAGGGGTAGGGCAACGCTGATGGAATTCACTTCGACCCAGGATTTACAACTGCAGTTGGAAGGGTTCAACGGCCCGCTGGACCTGCTGCTCCACCTGGTGAGAAAACACAAGGTCGCCATCGCGGAAATTGCCATTGCGGAGATTACCGAACAGTATGCGTCCTACCTGAAACGGATGGAGGAGTTGAACCTGGACATTGCCGGTGATTATTTTGTCCTGGCGTCAACGTTGATGTTGATGAAGGCCAAATCTATGATTCCAAGAGAAAAAGAGGCATTCGAAGAAATGCGTGAAGAGTTGATTTTTCAATTGGAAGAATATGAAAAAGTCACCCGTTATGCGGAAATGCTGGACGGCATGCACAAGGAATTCAGCCGCCGGTATCCGCGGGGGTATTCCGAAAAGATTGAATCGGAGGAACGGGAATTCGTACTCTCCGATAATGCAACGTTCCTGCTGGTGGACATGTATGCCCGTGTGTTGGAACGGGTCCGGTCCATGCGACCGGTCATTGTAAAACCCAAGCCATATACCATGAAGGATGTTCTGAACCTGGTATTTGGCGTGTTTGAACGACGCAAAAAAGTCCGGTTCAGCGAACTGGTGACCCAGCGGGACCGGGGTTTCGTTGTTTACCTGTTTGTTTCGCTGCTGGAGCTGGTCCGGGACGGCAACCTGTCCCTGACGCAGACCGGTAATTTCTCGGAAATCGTGCTGTTGCGCAAGTCCGCCTTCTCGGAAGAGCGGAAGGAAGCACTGGTCGCGAGGTTTGACTGATGGATGACAAGGTATTGGCTCATGTTGTAGAGGCGCTGCTGTTTGCATCGGATGGTCCGGTGAAGGCGGAACAGCTGGCCCGTTTTGCGGATGTGAGCGAAGATCAGTTGAAGGGCGTGCTGGAACAGGTGGGCCTGGAATTCAAGAACCGGGGTATCAACCTGGTCCAGGTGGCGGGCGGCTACCAGTTTCTGACCGCACCGAGGTTTCATCCGTTCATTCAGAAGATGAAAGAGTCCGACAGACGATTGTCATTGTCAAAGGCCGCCATGGAAACCCTGTCCATCATCACTTACAAGCAGCCGATTACCGCCCAGGAGACAGCGGCAATTCGGGGCGTACAATCTGTTTCCAATATTCTGCGGAACCTCCAGGGGCTGGAACTGGTCAAGGTCTCCGGACGAAAGGACGTTGTGGGACGGCCCATGTTGTATCGGACCACGTCTACGTTCCTGGAATTATTCGGGCTGGACAGCCTGCGTGACCTGCCCACGATGGAAGAAATGGGGATTGTTGAAGATGAGTGAAGATCGGCTGCAGAAGATCATGGCCCGTTCGGGGTTATGTTCCCGGCGAAAAGCCGAGGAGCTGATCCTGGAAGGCCGTGTGACGGTAAACGGGCAGAAAGTCACCGAACTGGGTGTGAAGGCCGATCCGCAGAAGGATGAGATCCGTGTGGACGGCGCGACAATCCGGCCCTGGAAAAAGCAGGTTTACATCATGATGCACAAGCCCCGTGGTTTTGTAACGACAAAGGCGGACGAGAAAGGCCGGAACACGATCATGGAACTGCTGCACGGTGAAGAGACCAGTGCGCTGTTCCCGGTGGGCCGGCTGGATCTCAATTCAGAAGGCCTGCTGCTGATCACAAATGACGGGGAACTGGCGGACAGACTGATGAGTCCCCGTCATCATGTGACCAAGGAGTATCTCCTGCGGATACGGGGTGTTCTGACACCGAAGACCATCGCCCGGCTGGAGGCCGGCATGATGCTGGACGGTGTCAAAACCCGGCCGCTGCGTGTCCGGATCGTGGGCTCCGGGCAGAACAGCTGGGTGAAAGTTTCCATGCAGGAAGGTAAGAAAAATCAATTAAGACGGATGTTCAAGAAAGTCGGACATCCGGTTGTGCGGTTGAAACGGGTATCCATCGGCAACCTGGAACTGGGTGACCTGGAGCCGGGTGCTTATCGGAGATTGCATGCCCACGAATTAAAGGAACTGAAACGGCTGACCGGTGTCAGCCATTCCTGATTTCCGGCAGGAACTGGAGGAGATTCATGTTGAATCAGCCCAGGCTTATTGCTTCCCTTTCCCCGTATATCCCCGGGAAGCCCATTGAAACAGTTGCACGCGAATATGGACTGGATCCGAAGAAAATTGCAAAACTGGCATCCAATGAAAACCCGTTGGGGCCCCCCAAGGCGGTTCAGGATGCCCTTCACGAAAACATTGCCAACATCCACATTTATCCGGACGGCGGTGCCTATAACCTGCGCACCAAGATGGCAGCCAAGTTTCAGGTGGACCCGGACTGGATCATATTCGGAAACGGCAGTGTTGAAATTATCGAAATGAGCGCACGCGCTTTCCTGGATGTGGGGGATCAGACCCTGTACTCCAAGTATGCGTTTGCCATGTACAAAATTGCAACCCTGGCATCAAACCATGAAGGGGTGGAAATTGAAGCGGATGACCGGTTCGGTCATGACCTGGACGCATTTCTTGCGGCGATTGACGAGAAGACAAAGATCATCTACATCGCCAACCCCAACAATCCCACCTCTACCTTACTGGACCAGGCGGCCATGGATCGGTTTATTGAACAGGTCCCGAACGATATCCTGGTGATCATTGACGAAGCATACTTTGAATTCGTGGAGAATCCTGACTATGCGGACAGCATGAAATATCTCCGTGAAGGTCGGAAGAATGTCATGGTGCTCCGCACCTTTTCAAAGATCTATGGACTCGCGGGACTTCGTGTCGGGTACGGGTTCGGTCATCCGGAAACCCTGGCCATGCTGGAAAAGGTCCGGTCCCCGTTCAACCTGAACCTGCTGGCCCAGGTAGCCTGCGAAGTGGCACTGGATTGTGATGACCATGTCCGGAAATCCCGGGAACTGGTACAGCGTGAACGGGCCTTTGTAAAAGAAGGGCTGGATAAGATGGGACTGCGGTATATCGGTGATGAAGGAAACTTCATTATCGTAGACATGGAAACGGACATCTGTCCCATTTTTGAAGCGATGCAGCAGAAAGGCGTTATTGTCAGACCGCTGATGGGTTATGGCATGCCGACCTGGCTGCGGATGAGCTATGGGATACACGAAGAGAATGCGCGGTTCCTGAAGGTATTGGACGAGGTTCGCTGATCCGTGGTCCAGGTCATTGCAATTGACGGACCATCGGGTTCCGGAAAAAGCACGGTTGCCCGTCTGATTGCGGATCGCCTGGACTACCTGTACCTGGACACCGGTGCCATGTACCGGGCTGTTGGTCTTGAGATGCTGCGCAAGGGTATACCATGCGATAACGAACTGGTGACTGCGGACCGTCTGGCCTCCCTGTCTATTAATTTTGATGATAATGGCAGGATTCAGCTGAACGGAGCGGATGTTTCGGAGGAGATTCGTACCCCTGCAGCTTCAAGGGCCGCCTCTGATTATTCGAGACTGGCCAATGTACGTGCGTACCTGACCCGGCTGCAACGGCAGATCGGTTCATCCAGACCCGCGGTACTGGAGGGCAGGGACATTGGAACGGTTGTCTTCCCGGACGCCGACCACAAGTTTTTTCTCAACGCCACGCCGGAAGAACGTGCACGCAGAAGGCACTTGCAACTGATCCAGACAAATCCAGATATAGCCGTCACATATGAGGAAATATTAAGGGATCAGTTGATGCGTGACAAGCAGGATGCCGGGCGGGAACTGGCACCGTTGATGTGTGCGAAAGATGCAATTTCAATTGATACGACAGGGAGGACCATAGATGAAGTGGTGGAAGCAATTTTACAACACCTGTAAACCGGTTTTCTGGTCTGTGAGCGCAACAATCGTGTTGCTCCTGGTCAGTTGGCCCCTGGTCATTGAACCGGACGGCATTGTGCTGGGCCAGCTGATGATCCCATTGAGAACAGATTCTGTCATTACCGGTGCCTGGGGCCTGCTTATCAGCATGACATTGCCACTGGTTTCATTCCTGGGTATCCTGATATTCGCCACCCGGGAGAATCGAAACGCAGTCCTGTCCCTGTTCTACTTTCAGTTGCTCTTCCTGGTTCCCATTCTGATCACGGGCCTGCTGAAACTGGGAGGGCCTGCTTCCGCACTGCGGTTTGTTTTTCTTTACGTTGCCTTCGGAATCGTATTGAACGGATTTCTATTGTTGTTTTCGTGGATATTTTCCAGCAGATTCGGGGCAGGCGTGGTGATGATGGTCATCCAGCTAACGGGCCCGGGCCTGCTGTATCTGGGGAATTTTCATGACATGATTCCCGGATGGTTTGGAAAAATGGGGTTGTTTCTGTACCGGGAACTGCCGTTCTACCAGAAATTTTCGGCCATGTGGGAACAGGTGGACCATTACGCATTGTGGCCGGACGTGAGCCTGGGCATTCTGATCCTTGGATTTGCATGGATCGTCAGTCGTATGGACAAGGCTGGAGCTGCGAAAGCCGGCGTGTAGCAGGCAAATGGTGCCCGGAGCCGGGGTCGAACCGGCACGACTGAGAAGTCGCAGGATTTTAAGTCCTGTGCGTCTACCAATTCCGCCATCCGGGCACTGGGCAATCCTACCATTCCCCCCGGATTGTGGTCAATCTGTGAGATCGGAACACACAAGAAAATTAACCGTGCGGGCAGGGTGCCTGCAATCAGAAATCCTCGTGAGAAAGTGAGACAAAGCAGATGTTCAAACCCAATGAAGCCACATTTCTGATTGAAACCACCGGTGTAACCCGGCATCAGTTGCAGTCGGTAACGGGCCTTCTGGACGAGGGGATGACCGTTCCGTTTATCGCCCGTTACAGGAAGGAAGTCACCGGAAACCTGGACGAAGTCAAGATTCAGGGCGTGTCGGAGCAATTGGCGTTTCTACGCGATCTGAATGAACGAAAAGCCACCGTGCTGAAGACTATTGGCGAGCAGGAACAACTCACCCCCGAACTGGAAAAACAGATTGCGGACTGCTTTGAAAAACAGGCGTTGGAAGATTTGTACCTGCCGTATAAGCCCAAACGTCGTACGCGGGCACTGATGGCAAAAGAACGGGGCCTGGAGCCCCTGGCGATGGCCATTCTGGCGGGGGCGGTTGACCGGGACCCGGGGGAGATGGCGGCGGCATACGTTGCAGTTGGAGAAAGTGGTCTGGAAGATGTGGAAACGGTGCTCACGGGCGCGTCGGATATCCTTGCGGAACAATTTTCCGAAACCGCTTCGCTTCGACAGGTGGTGCGCACCCTGATGATGCGGAAGGGCCGGATGCGGGTCACCGTAACTGATGAATGGAAGGACAAGCGGTCCAAGTTTGAACAATACTATGAATATGAGGAGCCCGTTGCAGGGATGCCGTCCCATCGCGTGCTTGCGGTGCGCAGGGGTGAGCGGGAAAAAGTGTTGAAATCCCGGATAGACCTGGATATGGATCACCTGGTGGACAACATCCACAGCCTGGTATTTTCCGGTAATCATGTCCATGCACCCTTCCTGCTTGAAACCCTTCGGGATGCGTTGAAACGTCTGGTGCTCCCTTCAATCGAGCTGGATGTGCGGTCCGAATTGAAACGAAACGCGGATGAGGAAGCCATTCGGGTGTTCGCGTCCAACCTGGAACATCTACTCTTGAGTCCGCCGGCCGGAAACCTGTGCGTGCTCGGGGTCGATCCCGGATACCGGACCGGCTGCAAACTGGTGGTACTGGACGACACCGGCAAGCTCCTGGCCCATGACACTATTTTTCCGACGAAACCGGCCGCAAGAACAACGGAGAGCGCTGAGACGGTGGAAAAACTGCTGGAACACTGGCACTTTCAGGCAGTAGCGATCGGTAATGGAACGGCTTCCCGTGAAACCGAGCAGTTTTTCCGCTCCACCCTGGGCAACCGATGTCCGGTGGTTGTCGTGAATGAAGCCGGTGCGTCGGTATATTCCGCATCGCCGGAGGCACGGGAGGAATTTCCCGACCATGATGTGACTGTTCGGGGCTCAGTGTCTATCGGGCGACGGTTTCAGGACCCCTTGTCCGAACTGGTGAAGATTGAACCCAGGGCTATCGGCGTGGGGCAATATCAGCATGATGTGAACCAGTCTCTGTTGAAGCGGAAACTGGATACCACGGTGGAATCGGTGGTGAACCGGGTGGGCGTGGATGTGAACACGGCATCCTGGCATCTGCTCAAGTATGTGGCGGGTATCGGGGATACCGTGGCCCGGAATATTGTGGCATATCGAGATGAAAACGGCCGTTTTGAGAATCGTAATCAACTGAAAAAGGTACGGCTATTTGGTGAAAAGGCATTTCTGCAAAGTGCCGGTTTCTTACGGATCCGGGATGGTGAAAACCCGCTGGACGCTACCGGGATTCACCCGGAAAGCTACGCTGTGGTAACAGAAATGGCGGATTCGATTCAATTGAATATCGAAAAACTGATTCAAAATGAAACCGGAATCCGCAACCTGGATGTCCACCGATTTGTTTCGGAACAGTTTGGATTACCCACATTGCAGGATATCATCAGGGAATTGCGGAATCCGGGCCGGGATCCCAGGGACAGTTTCACATTTTTTTCCTTCACGGACGGCGTGAATGAGATCGAGGATTTGTACGAAGGGATGATTGTGAACGGTATTGTCACAAATGTGACCAATTTCGGGGCTTTTGTAGATGTGGGTGTACATCAGGATGGACTGGTGCATATCTCAGAGTTGAGTCACCGCTTTGTCCGGGCGCCGGAGGAAGTGGTGGCCGTGGGACAGCAGGTGCAGGTGAAAGTGCTGAGCGTCGATCTTGCATTGAAACGGATTTCATTGAGTATCCGGCAGGCCAATGATTCGTAATGTGACGGAAATTCTGCTACCGTTTCACAATTACAGGGGCCATCCGGCCCCTGTGGTGTTGCGTATAATCTCCCCTGTCAAAGGGTCTGTTCAATCGTGTTGCCTTCCCCCATCAGCAGGATACGGGGTTTGTGGCTGTCAACTTCAGCGGCGTCCAGGCTGCAGTAAGACACAACAATGACAAGGTCTCCCACCATACCCAACCGTGCAGCTGCACCATTGAGTTCCATCTGTCTGCCACCACGCTTGCCCTTGATCGCATAAGTTTCCAATCTGGAACCGTTGTTAACGTTATAGATCTGAATCCGTTCATATTCACGGATACCTGCGGCGTCCATAATGTCTTCATCAATGGTGAATGAGCCTGCATATTCCAGGTTACTGCCCGTGAGGGTGGCCCGATGAATCTTACACTTGAGAAAATCCCGTTGCACGATACTGCTCCTTGGGTTGTCTTTCAGATGCATTTTATCGAAACAGGGGTAGAGCGCAAGGAAAATCCCGTTGAAATCACGGAATCAGGGAAGCAGTGGCCGTGATCGCCTGAGAAAGCTGCCGGTTCCCGGTTCCGCATGAACACCTCCGTCTGAAACAACGGCGGTGCCACGCAGGAACACCTGCTCCACCTTTCCGGTAACTTCCATACCGGCATAGCTGTTGTAGTCCACGTTCATGTGACGGGTGGCCGCAGAGATGATGTGCCGGTGATCCGGGTTGAAAATAACAATATCAGCGTCGGCACCGGGAATCAGGTCTCCTTTCCGCGGATACAGACCATAGATTTTCGCCGGATGGGTGGCCACCAGGCGCACCCACTGGTTCAACGATATCCGGTTTTTACGCACCCCGTTGCTGTACATCAGTTCCAGGCGGTCTTCGATACCGGGTGCGCCGTTGGGAATCCGGTCAAAGCGCTGGGCATGTTTCATTTTCTGATCCAGCGGGAATGGACAATGGTCGGTCCCGATAGTGTCAATGGTACCGGCGCGCAGCCCCTCCCACAGGACGCGGGAATCCGACTTGGTCCGTAAGGGGGGAGACATGATCCACTTGACGGACTCTTCTCCGGATCGACGGTACAATTGTTCCGTCAGCATCAGGTACTGGGGACAGGTTTCAGCCAGGATGCGAAGACCGGACCGTTTGGCAATGGCAATCTTGTCCAGGGCCTCGCCGCAGCTTACATGGACAATGTTCAGAGAACCCCCTGTTGCCCGCAACAACGTGATGGCCCGTTGTATGGCTTCAATTTCCGCTTCCCGGGGATGGGCCTCTGGATGGTATCGGGGCGTCGCTTTGCCGCTTTCCAGCAGGCTTCTGGTGGCGTGGGCAACCAGATGGCCGTTTTCCGCATGGAGATTCACCAGGAAGCCGCGCCGGTTGGATTCCGACAGGATGTTCAGGAACGCGGCATCGTCAATCATGAGCCGGTCCGGATATGCGAAGAAACACTTGAAAGATGAAATCCCCTGTTTAACCATTGCTGGAATCTCATCCAGGACTGTCGGGCGGGCATCGCAGATGGTCATATGGAACCCGTAATCACAATATGCAGAACCGGCTGCCCGTTCCTGCCACTGGGAAAGCGCATCCTTGAGTGAACCGCCGCGCGTCTGGTTGGCATAGTCCACAATGGTTGTTGTACCCCCCAACAAGGCAGCGCGGGTTCCGCTTTCAAAGTCATCGGAAGAGCGGCAGTCACCGGCCGGCATATCCAGGTGCGTGTGCCCGTCAATTGCGCCGGGCAGTACCAGGCGTCCGGTCGCATCAATCCGCGTGGTACCGGGCTGTTGCCGGTGCAGACCGGTGCCGATGGCGGCAATTTTGCCACGGAGTACAAGGATGTCGCCAATAAAGACCGCGTTCGATGTGACGATGGTACCGTTTTCGATGACCAGTGCCATGTGCATCTCCATTCGGGAAGGCTGGTTAACTGCATGGTAGCATGCCGGGAACGGAATCGGAAATACGTTTCAGATATTGGTGTTCCAGATGCTGTCGGGCATCTGCAATGTGATACAATCCCTGTTTGTTTAAGGAAAGTGTTGGAGGACGTGCATGTCGAATAATCGGGATTATCGAAACACACTCAATCTGCCGGAAACGGCTTTTCCCATGCGGGGAAACCTCCCCAACCGGGAACCGCAGATACTGGAAAAATGGAATGGAGAGGATCTGTACAACCGGATCCGCACATCCCGGAAAGACCGGAAGACCATTTGTCTCCATGATGGCCCCCCATACGCCAATGGCGATATTCATATCGGACATGCACTGAACAAGATTCTGAAAGACATTATTGTCAAGTCCCGGACCATGCAGGGGCATAACGTTGCCTACCTGCCGGGATGGGACTGCCACGGGTTGCCCATTGAATTGAAAGTGGATGAGAAACTGCGCAAAAAGAAAATCGACAAGTCTGCCATGACAGTTTCCGAGATTCACAGGGAATGTCGGGATTATGCAATGGGGTTCGTGGAAAAGCAGCGGGATGATTTCATTCGTCTGGGTATCCTGGGTGAATGGGACAAGCCATATCTCACCATGAACCCGGAATATGAAGCGGAGATCATCCGCCAGGTCGGCAGGCTGTTTGCCCAGGGATATGTGTACAAGGGGCTGAAGCCGGTCCATTGGTGTGCGTCCTGCGTAACAGCGCTGGCTGAAGCGGAAGTGGAATATGATGATCACACCTCGCCGTCCATTTATGTCAAATTTCCCCTGATCGGGGATGTGGACGGGGTGACCGGTCCGGTTCATGTGGTGATCTGGACAACCACTCCGTGGACGCTGCCGGCGAACCTGGGCATCACCCTTCACCCGGACTTTGAATATGGATTTTACAAAGCGCCAAACGGAGACACCTACCTGATCGCTGTAGAGCTGGTCAAGGCGTTTGCCGAAGCATGCAAACTGGGTGATCTGGAACTGGTGAAGAAAATCAAGGGCAGCGAGATGGACAGACGTGCATGTCAACATCCGTTTATCGACCGGGAATCCCTGATCATGATCGGTGACCATGTCACCCTGGAGCAGGGTACCGGATGTGTTCATACCGCCCCCGGCCATGGGATGGAGGATTTCATCATTGGCCAGCAGTATGGCCTGGACGTACTGGTGCCGGTGGATGACCGGGGCCGTTTTACGGAACAATTCCCGGAAATGGCGGGACAGCATGTGTTTGCGGCCAACCAGAACGTGGTGGATCTGTTGAAGGAAAAGGGCATGCTCCTGGATGTATCACCCGTGGGCCATTCCTATCCCCATTGCTGGCGCTGCAAGCACCCCGTGATTTTCCGGGGTACCGAACAATGGTTCATTGCGATTGATGAAAATGATCTGCGCAACCGGGCACTGGAACAGATCCGGCAGGTGAACTGGATTCCGGCTTGGGGTGAAGAACGGATTCACAACATGATATCCGGCAGACCGGACTGGTGTATCTCCCGGCAGCGAAAATGGGGTGTACCCATTACCGCGTTGTACTGTGCGGACTGCGGGCAGGTTCATGCACCGGAACCCTTGTTTGAACGGGCGGCAGCGTTGGTGGAAAAAGAAGGGGCATCCTGCTGGTTTGAACGGCCGGCATCTGATTTCATGACAGACGATACCGTCTGTGCAGGATGTGGATCCCGCAATTTCCGTAAAGAAACCGATATTCTTGACGTGTGGATTGATTCCGGCGTCAGTCATGCGGCCGTCCTGAAGGAACGGGAAGATCTTCCCTGGCCGTCTGATATCTACATTGAGGGTTCGGACCAGTATCGGGGCTGGTTCCATTCGTCATTGCTGACCGGAGTGGCCAACCGGGACGCCGCGCCCTATCGGACGGTGATTACCCACGGGTTTGTGCTGGATGGCAATGGCAACAAGATGTCCAAGTCCAGGGGAAATACCGTCGCACCGCAGGATGTGGTGAAGCAATATGGGGCAGAGATACTCCGGTTGTGGGTTTCCCAGCTGGATTATCGGGATGATGTCCGGATTTCCGGTGAGATTGTCAAGCGTTGCGCGGAAACCTACCGGAAGATCCGGAATACCGCACGATACATTCTTGGCAATATCGCGGACTTTAATCCGGCAACGGATACAGTTCCGGTGGCGGACATGCATCCGTTTGACCGGTGGGCGCTTTCACGCCTCGCTATCCTGAACCGTCGGGTACAGGATGCCTATGAAAAATTTGAATTCCACCTGATGTATCACACCGTTCTGCAATTCTGTACCGTGGAAATGTCCAATTTCTACCTGGATGTATTGAAGGACCGGCTGTACTGCAGTGGCACCGACAGTGCGGAACGACGTTCGGCCCAGACCGCATTGCATCTGATTATTCGCAACCTGGCCAAGCTGATCGCACCGGTGCTGAGCTTTACGTCGGATGATATCTGGCAATACCTGCCGGAATGTGGAGACGGGAGCAGCAATATTCATCTGGAAGAATTTGAATCATTTGATTTTCAGTTGGCAGCGGACCTGGAACAGGCCTTTGAAGCCATCCGGAATATCCGGGAAATCGCGCTGAAGGAACTGGAAACTGCCCGTCAGGAAAAGACCATCGGCCATCCCCTGGATGCGGAACTGGCAATCGGGCTACCGGAAGATGTGGTGAATCGGATCGCGCCGGTTGCAGATGAATTGAAACGGTACCTGATCGTATCCCGGGTTTCGGTAACACCGGCTGCAGACGGCATCACCGTGACCGTCAAACGGGCACCGGGTGAAAAATGCGAGCGGTGCTGGAACTATGACAACCTCAATGGGGAAGGGCTCTGTCCCCGTTGTGCGGGCGTACTGGCGGCAGCAGAATGAATCGCCAGCGTTCCATGGGACGGATGATATCCGTTGCGGTTGCCGTATTCATCGTGCCGTTGGACTGGTTCACCAAGTATCTGACCCATCGTTACCTGGTTTACGGGGAGCATGTTTCCGTCATTGACGGGTTCTTCAACCTGGTGCATGTGCGGAATTTCGGTTCCGCATTCGGCATGTTTAACCAGGGCAGGGAAACCGCTTTCAATACGTGGTTCTTTGCAATTGCGTCCCTGATCGGGCTGATGCTGTTGATCTTCATGATCCGGCAGGAGTCCCGGGATCGAAAGCTGGCCCTTTTCTGCCTGGGACTGCTCCTGGGCGGCCTGATCGGCAACCAGAGTGAGCGCTTCCTCCATGACTATGTGACGGATTTTCTGGATTTCTATATCAATTCCCACCATTGGCCTGCCTTTAACGTGGCGGACAGTGCCATTTCGACGGGCATTGTGGGGTACATGATTGCCATGATGCGCAAGGACAAGAACTGATGCATCCCAAGTTGTTCCATATTGGTGAATTCTATCTGCCGACTTACGGATTGCTGGTCACATCCGGCGTCATCCTGGCCCTGTTCCTGTCCCTCCGACTGGCGCGGCAAGAGGGCTTTGATAAGGAACGTCGGGAGCAGCTGTCCAACCTGGTGATATCCACAATCATCGGGGGTATCCTGGGGTCCAAACTCCTGCTGGTGATCGTGGATCTGGGCAATTACATCCGCCATCCGTATGAGCTGATTTATCTGCTGCGGGCAGGGGGCGTTTTCTACGGCGGTCTGATTGGTGGTATCCTGACCGCGGCGTTCCTGATGCGGAAATACAAGTTCAGTTTCCATGAAGTGGGGGATATTCTTGCACCGCATGTGGCCCTTGGCCATGCAATCGGCAGATTGGGCTGTTTTGCCGCCGGATGCTGCTACGGCAAACATTGTGATGTGCCGGCAATCAGCGTGACGTTCGAGAACTCCTTTGCCCACAGTGTGGTGGGGGTGCCGCTGCATGATCCCTTGTATCCCACGCAGCTGTTCAGCGCAATCTCACTGCTGCTGATATTCCTGGTCACCCGTTTCGTGATTTTCCGAAAGCGGCAGTGGACGGGACAGGTATTCTGGAGTTATGTGGGACTCTACAGTCTGACCCGTTTCAGTATTGAGTTCTTCCGCGGTGACCTGGATCGTGGTTTCGTTCTTGATCTCCTGTCCACCTCCCAGTTTATCAGCCTGTTCATGTTTGCTATCGCGGTTGCCATGATGGCCTTCAAATGGCCGCGGAAAGCGCGGACATGACGGAAAAGCGGACATTTACGGCCACACATCCCGGTCGGCTGGACCGGATTGTGCACGCCCTGATGGACCCGGGTATTTCCCGTTCGGCTGTGTCCGGGTGGATTCGGGAGGAGCTGGTCCAGGTGAATGGCGAAACCATCACCAAGCCCGGTTATGCCTTGACTCCGGGAGACGAGATCCAGGTGACTGTACCCGCGCCCGAAACAAGAGATGTGGTCGACTGCGGTGATGTGTCGGTTGAAATTGTCTTTGAGGATGAATATCTGGCTGTTGTGAACAAACCGTCGGGAATTGCGGTCCATCCGGCACCTACAGTGAAAGATCTCACCCTGGTGGATATTCTGATCAATCAGCTGGACAAGCTGTCCACCGTGGCAGGGCCCGAACGGTCCGGAATTGTCCACCGACTGGACCGGGAAACCAGCGGTTTGTTGATTGTAGCCAAGGACGATGCAGCCCATAACCGGCTGACAGACATGTTCCAGGAACGTCAGATTGTGAAAATATACAAGGCGATTGTCTACGGGAAGGTCCGGGACCCGGAAGGAACATTGTCCTTTTCAATTGGCCGTTCATCCTCGGACAGAAAAAAAATGGCCGTTCGTCGGGATGGCCGTTCCGCAATTACCCATTACAAACTCACCGAGCATATGGGGATGTTTTCGGCAGTAAACCTGAGCCTGGAAACCGGTCGAACCCACCAGATTCGCGTTCATCTGACCCACGTGGGGCATCCGATTGTCGGAGACAAGTTGTATGGTACGGGACGCTGGAAGGGTGTGGAACCACCGGAGATCCGCAAACTGGTTCGGGAGTTTCCCCGGCACGCACTGCATGCAGCCTTCCTGCGGTTTCAGCATCCCATTACCGGTGAAACCATTGAATGTCGGAAGGATCTGCCCGGTGATCTGGAAGAACTGTTGAACAGTTTGCGGGAAGCTGACGCTGCATCCCGGAACGATTGATTATTGCGCGCATAAAGGTTGTCCCAAAGGAGGCCCCCATGAATGCAGATCGTGGATCATCCATTCCGATTGACATTGAAAAACTCGTGGAACAAATGCCACGGGAACAGGTTGTGGGCATGCTGAAAGATGCAGCCAAGAACTGGCTGGCCCATGACGGTCTGTGGTTTCTCGCCGTGGAAGCCGACAGTGACATGGAGACGGCAATCAGCTGTGACCGCACTGCATGGGAAGGATTCAGCGCATTGGAAGCGAAACGGATCATGAACCGTCATGATATTGCGCCCGGCGGCGGCCTCCAGGCATTGGGCTCGGCATTATCATTCCGTCTGTACAGTTGGCTCAACCGTCAGACACTGGAATGGCATGATGATCGCCTGGTACTCCGGGTAAATTCCTGTCGGGTTCAACATGCACGAACCCGTGACGGGCGGGAACCATTCCCGTGTAAATCAGTGGGGATTGTCGAATATTCGGTTTTCGCCCGGACCATTGATCCCCGGATCCGGACCCGTTGCCTGAGCTGTCCACCCGATCCACATGAACCGGATTGCTGGTGTGCCTGGGAATTCACTGTGGATTCGGAGAGGAAAGGGGCACCGGCATGAAGCAACTGGTGCCTGTTCGGGAAATCATGAACCGCAGACAGCGGCTTGCGGATGCCTTGCGTAAGGCAGACCTGGACGCATGCCTGATTTCCGGTGTCACCAATACGTACTATTACACCGGATCCAGCCAGAACGGTATACTGCTTGTGTATGCTGATGAAAATCACGCCTGGTTTGTCCGTAAATCTCTGGAACGGGCAATGATCGAATCACCCGAAACGAATATCTATCCCATGCCTTCGTTACGACAGTTGACATCATTCCTGTCTGAAAATGGGATACCGGTGCCGATGAAGCTGGGATTTGAGGGAGATATCCTGCCCGTGCAGATGTTTGAGCGCTACAAACGATCCATGGAAGGTGTTTCGTTTACAGACGCTTCCATGATTCTCCGGTCTGTTCGAACCGTGAAGAGCGATTTTGAACGGGACTGCATCCGAAAAGCGGGGGCTCAGGTGGCGGCTGTAATGGAAGGATTGTCCGATGTGATACAACCGGGTGTCCGTGAAATTGATGTTGCAGCAGAAGCGGAGAAAATTGCGAGGAAATGCGGTCACCAGGGCCTGATTCGCATGCGTGCGTTCAACGCTGAACTCTTCTACGGCGTTGTCTGTTCCGGGCCCAGTGCCAATGCGCCCACCAGTTTTGATGGCCCTTCCGGTTCGGAAGGGCTGTATCCATCCGCTATTCACCCGGCGGGAGAACGGATGGTGGAAGCATCAAAACCGTTGCTGGTGGACTTCATGGGCGCCCACATGGGATATCTCTGTGATGTGACCCGTGTATTTTTTCCCGGTACGCCGGATGCGGAAGTGTTGGAAAAACATCAACAATGCCTGGACGTACAGGAATTTATTGCCCGGCAGCTGCGCCCGGGTATCGTTCCCGCTCAACTGTTTGAAGAAGCATGGGCTTTTGCTGAAAGTATCGGGCTCAGTGAGAACTTCATGGGATACCAGGATAACCAGGTCCGGTTCCTGGGCCATGGTGTCGGATTGGAAGTGGATGAATGGCCGGTCATTGCCCCCCGATTCGAGCAACCATTGGAAAACGGACAGGTTATCGCGGTTGAGCCCAAGGTGTACCTGCCGGACGTTGGCGGAGTTGGTATTGAAAACACTTTTGTGGTCAGTGAACAGGGCGGTTTGCGAATGTGCGACACGGCGGATCATATCCACGTCGTGAAAGGATGGGAATAGAAGATGAACAGCATTACCACCAAGGGTGGCGACAAGGGCATGACCTCACTGTATTCGGGGGAACGGGCCAGTAAGTCCGGTATTCTGTTTGAAACCCTGGGAACCCTGGACGAGCTGAACAGCTGGCTGGGCCTGGTGAAGTTGAAACTCAATGAGGAATCCATCCAGACCGCAGTTGAATCCTGCCAACGCTGCCTGTTCCGGCTGGCTTCCAATATTGCAACGACACCGGACTCCGAAATGAGAAGCAGACTCCACACACTGGATCAAACAGACCTGGATAAACTGGAGAGATTTGAAGAAGAGCTGTTGTCCGTTGTCCCGATGCCCGAAACATTCATTATCCCCGGCATGGAAGAACGGGCCGCCATCACCGATATTGCACGAACCATCTGTCGTCGTGGTGAGCGCAGGCTGGTGGAACTGCTGGGAGAATATCCGGAAATTGATGCTGTAATTGACCTGAAATATCTGAACCGGCTTTCTGATGTACTCTACATTATTGCCCGTTACTTTGAAGATGGACGGTTCCGCGAAAAATGAACGGAAATGTGTTGATCCTGGTATCGATTACATTGATCGTCAACCTGCCGTTCGGTGTGTTGCGGGCCCGTTCAACCACACTGCCGGCAAAACTCCTGTGGATCCACCTGCCGATACCGGCAGTCATCACGCTGCGAATCTGGATGAACGGGGGCTGGTCTGTTGTCCCTGTTCTGATCCTTGCCGCGGTGGCCGGTCAGTTTATTGGTGGTCGCCTTCGTCGCTCTCCCCAGTCTTAAATGCAGATCAAATGGATGAAAGGCGTATCTGGCGCCTTCAAACACAAAAAAAGAGGGGAACAACTGTCCCCCTCTATCCAATGCAATTGAACTGTAATCAGTTAACGTCGTCGCGGAGCTGCTTGCCGGGCTTGAAGCGAACGACTTTACGTGCTGCGATGGTGATTTCTTTGCCGGTCTGAGGGTTTCTGCCTTTGCGGGCGCCACGTTCAGATACTTCAAAGGTACCAAAGCCTACGAAGGAAACCTTGTCGCCATCTTTCAGTGCGTCGCCGATGTTGTTGATAATGGCATCCAGGACACCCGCTACTTTCGCCTTGGGCAGCTTGGCTTCGTCGGCAACCTTTGTAATCAGTTCAGTCTTGTTCATAAAGAGCTCCCTCCTTGTTTTGATCACAAGATGACTTGTGATAATTGAGCATATTGAACTAACTAATGTTAGGCAGATGGCATACTCTTGTCAAGAGCAAAAACGCCGAAAATTCCCGTAAAATGGCGGTTTCGAGAAGATTTGTGTGCCACGTCACAACAGGCGCGAACGGTTTGTTCGTGACTTCATCAAGTTGCATGACGGATGTCCGAAATGTGTTCAATAATTCGTCAGAAATCGTGGCCTTATTTCTGCGGCCTCAATCCGGGAAATGAAGGAATCCATCCATGAAGCGAAGTTGGACTTCATGATTGGCCTGTTGATAAAACCAGATCGCAGATCCGTCACTGTTACGTGAGATACGATCTGGTTTTCCCAGCGCCACTTCCACCTGCTGGGGGACCATGCCATCCATCAATTCCCCGTGCATGGCATACGGGTTGAAGAATGCGGGACCGGAAGCAATGTCGGCCAGCGGATCCCGCCAACTCAAATGGCGGTTGAGTTGCAATAATGCATCTGCGGTTGTCTGAACCGGTCCGATGAACGGAATATCAAGCGAAAGCAGGGCGTCATTCTTTCCCTGAACCTGCACATGCAATGACTTGATTTCCTGGTAACGGATGCCAATGTCGGAAATGAATACCGCTTCACCGCGCAGGGGAGACTGGTCGCCGGCAACGGGTATGAATGCATCACCGAGCAGCCAGGCCGATCGATTCTTCCAGAGTTTTTCAAGCAGTTGTTGGAGTATCTGATCAACCAGTTGAAGATCCGGTTCTACCGGATACCACTGCTTGTCCCGCCTGTTGTAAACCTGTGAATTGATGTGAATGTGAATGGTTCCGTCTGATGTGAGGGTACCGGAGCACTGGATTTTCTGTTTCCGGAATTTCGGTTTCTTCAATTCCGGCGGTGTGCCGATCAGGGGGTTTTTTCTGCTTATCTTGAATTCCAGCGTGCCGGATACGATTGAATCAGGGCTGTTCCGGTTGAATTCGCTAATGCCGGTAAGTTCACGGACACAGTCCTGGAATACGTTGAAGAAAACAGTGCGTTGTTCATCATTGAGTGGGAACGGCAGCTGGAAATTTCCGGCATAACCGGCACTTGTCAGCAGAAAAAGTATGGGAAGCAGAATCAGTCTGCGCATGGTTCCTCCGAATTCAGTTGAGTGGGCGTTTTGTGAGCGGGTGATTATGCCCCGGCGATCAGCTTGAGCATTTCCCGGACAGCGGCGTCCAATCCGATAAAAGCCGCGCGGCCGATAATGGAATGGCCGATATTGAGTTCCTGGACCTCCGGTATGGCCGCGATGTCGTGGACGTTGCGGATATTGAGTCCATGGCCCGCCGCAACAAAGAGGCCTGTCTTGTGCGCATAGCGGGCGGCATTGCGGATCTTTTCCAGTTCCAGTTTTCGCTGTTCTTCATCGGTGGCATCCGCATACCGACCGGTATTGAGTTCAATTGTGTCGATTCCCAACCGATTGCAGGCCTTGATCTGATCATTCATGGGGTCCACAAAAACACTGAGTCGAATATCCTGTGCACGGTAGTCCTGCACCAGCGTACGCAGGTTCTTGGCATGGAGCAGGACATCCAGTCCCCCTTCGGTAGTCACTTCTTCACGACGTTCCGGAACCAGTGTGACGGTGTGTGGTTTGACTTCGCAGGCAATCTTGAACATTTCCTGAGTGGCTGCCATTTCCACGTTCAGCCGGGTTTTGATCACCTGGGAGAGCAGATGCAGATCCCGATCCTGTATGTGGCGCCTGTCCGAACGAAGATGGACAGTAATGCCATGTGCGCCGGCGGATTCGGCGATAACGGCTGCATGGACCGGATCCGGTTCCGTGATCTTCCTGGCTTCACGAAGGGTTGCGATATGATCGATATTCACGCCTAGTCTGGTCATCAGGTCCTCCTGGTATGGAAGAATTTCTCAAGCTGCCCGGCAATCTCCCGGTTCAGGTCTTCATCAAGGGATTCTATCAGAAAACGGAGCAGATTTTCGGTTCCGGAATATCGGGGAAACAATCGGCCATCTGCCGCTTTCACTTTCGGTTCCAACTGACCCATCAGATCAATCAAACCGGGAATTTCGTCCAGTGGGATACGACGCGCCACGTTCACGTTCAACAGGGTCTGCGGCATCATCGGATAACGGTCATAGATTTCTTCCAGTGTGTGGTTATGTTCCACCATCAGTTGTTGCAGCAGGAGGAAAACGGCAAGCCCGTCACCGGTATGGTTCAGGGGATCAAAGATGATGTGTCCGGAGGTTTCTCCCCCAAGCGGGATGCCGGTTTCATTCATGGTATTCCGGACATGACGGTCACCAACATCGGTCCGATGGAATACAAGTTGATGGCGGTTGCAATAGGCTGCAACCGCCTGGTTGGTCATGACGGTACCGATGATACCGGGCGTTTTTTGCATTTCACACAGGTAGAGCAGGATGTGGTCTCCGGAAAGCAGACGGCCGTGTTTATCCTTGAGCAGGATACGGTCTCCATCCCCGTCCAGTGCACCGGAGCCGGGGAGAAGTGCATCCGGTTGTGCGGCACCGCAGTTCCGGTTGATATTGACGCCATCCGGCGCGTCGTTCCGGGATGATAAGGGCAGGCCCCCCACCGTACGAATAAATTCCACCAGTGTGACACCCGCACCATTGGCACAATCAAGGGGCAGCAGGGCAGGTAAAGAGCCGATGCCGGGGACTGCGGACGACAGGGATGCCCAGTACTGCGCAAACAGGTCCTGCCGGTTTGACAGGCTGTTGGTTTCATCGGACTGGAAATGGTCGGGCACCGGGTCATCCGCGTGTGCGGCCTGTGTGATCCGATCTTCTTCATCATCGCTGATCTTGGTTCCCCGGCCATTGAAGAATTTCACCCCGTTGTCCATGTATGGATTGTGGGATGCCGTGATCATAATTCCGCCTGAAAAGTCTGCGAGACAGGTGCCAAAAGCCAGGACCGGGGTCGGTGCAACACCGAGAGGAACAACAGTTGCACCACCGTCCCGTACACCGGAGGTGATCCATGCGGCAATCCGCTTTGAAGATTCACGGGTGTCCATGGCCAGGAGGATCTGCGACCCTGCACGGTTTGCGGCATATGCCCGGGCTGCCAGGTAAATTGTGCGGGCATCAATGGGGGGGGTATCCGCTTTTCCACGGATGCCATCCGTACCGAAAATGCCGGCCATATCAGAAGACCCGGACGTGCACATTTTCCGGAGAGGTACGGAAATTCAGATTCTGGTTCAGGATATCCGAATTGTTGCCTTTCACCTGGACAACAGGTGCCAGTACATAATCTTCTTCACGGGGTTCCAGGTTGGAACAGTCAACCAGTACCTGGATCTGGTCACGACTGACCTGTTCCAGTAGAGAAACCGGGCCGGAAATAATGACATTGACCCGTTGCGGATTCAGCCAGGTTTTTGATTTCTGTTTGATCAGGCCGATTGCATATCCCCGAAATACCCGGGTACTGGTCTCTTCTCCAATGATCACATCCACATTCACCGATGTTTCATTCATCAGTTTGAGATAGTCGGATTTGAGCAGTACGAATGTCTCGGTGTTGAAGGATGCGTTGAGGCCGGTCACATCAATGGGTTCGGTTTCCACGAAATCCCGATCCTGGAAGGCACTGGTAGGGCCTTCCGCCAGGATTGTGGGCGGTGTTACCCGTGTCCGGTATACCTCGAAACCATCAGCCGGCCGGCCCACAACAATCGGCCGGACCTGTACGGGCTTGGTCACCTTCCGTTCAATCTCATATTGAATGGTATTGGGGGTAATGCTGATCAGGTCGGTGTCCCGGGGGACGTGGACCATCTGGGCTGTAAGCGGGATCGAATGTCCGCCGAAGTCTTTTTCTTTCAAATCAATAGATACATACAATTCAGCCGGATCAATATTGCGGATGATTTGTTCTTCCCCCCGCAACTGAATATTCACCTCATAAAAGATGTTTTTCATGAGCATACCGTCTTCCGCAATGTTTTCAAAGTAGACCGGAATGGTATATGCCTTGGTAATCATGTTTTTCCGATAGCCGGAGAGTGTTGCCCACAGGATAAATCCGATCAGAAGGGATACGCTCCAGTAAACGGTTCGTGTTCGATTATTCAGTGTCATTGGATCTCCTGAACCGTTCGGATAGGGTATGGATCCAACCCGAAATCCGGGAACGGGGTGCCCGTTTCCGGTCCATGGTCAACAACCCTTCAAAATGTCGTTTGAGACCTTCTGTGGACCGGTCCTTGTAATGCATCATCATGCCGTTCTTGGCAAATGAGATGCGTCCGGTTTCTTCGGACACAATCACGGCAACGGCATCGGTTTCTTCTGTAATACCCACGCCGGCCCGGTGACGGGTCCCGAAATGCGGGGGAAGGGAAGGGTTGGAAGACAGTGGCAACAGGCAACCGGCCGCGGCCACGCGGTTGTCCACAATCAGTACCGCACCGTCGTGCAGGGGCGTGTTGGGTTCGAAGATGCTGACCAGCAGGTCATAGCTGATCCGTGCATCCAGCGTGATACCGGTTTCCGCCTGGTGACCGAGGCCCTCTTCCTGTTGAATGATGATCAGGGCGCCTTTTCGTTCATTCGAGAGAATCTCAGCAGCACGAACGATCTGATCAATTTCTGTATCGGCCTCGGGTTGGGTGGAGAGGGATAGTACGGGGTTGGTGCCCAGTCGTGCAAGAATCTTCCGTATTTCATTCTGAAACAGAACGATAATTGCAATGGGCAGGAAAGAAATGGTGTAGTCAACCGTGGTCTTCAGTGCAATGAGACCCAGCAGACCGGAGACATAGGAAATGATCATCAGGAAGACTATGCCGATGAGCATCTGGACGGCACGGGTACCCTTGATCAATATCAGGAGCTTGTACACCACGAACGACATGACCAGAATGTCGATAATGTCGATCAATTGCGGTGCGCGAAAGGGTAACCATTCCAGTTGTGGCATAAAGTGTGTCCATGTAGATATCTATGTTTTCCGACAATAAGGTCCTCTTCAATTAGATTTTAACAGAGAATGATTCCGAAAAGCGAAAAAAAAATTGAAATTTATGAGATTGTGCCTATATTTTAACTTTGCAGTGCATCCGGGCACCTGCAGGTGTGTCGGATGGTTTATTTTGTCTGGAGGGTGATGGATTGAAGGACCTGAATAGAGATAAATACTCGCACATCAAGGATGAAGGCCGCAAGAAGGGCTACCTGCTGATTGATGAAATCAATGAAATGATTCAGGAAGGCGCCACCAGTGGTGAAGAGATCGACGAACTTTTCATGGAGTTAAGTTCCATGGGCATTTCAGTTGTCGACTCGGAAGACAAGCTGGATACAGAGCTGATTGCCAGCCGGAACCAGGTGATGGCAGACCGGGAAAGCTCCACGGACGAAGGACAGCTGGAACCGGGAGACATGGACCGGGCAAATGATCCGGTGCGGCTCTACCTGAAAGAAATGGGTAACGTACCCCTGCTCACCCGGGAGCAGGAGATCTTCTTTGCCAAGCAGATTGAGTCGGGTATGAAGACCATGCTGAAAGCGCTGTCCCGTACACGGGTGGTGATCCCATACCTGCTTGAACTGGGTGACCTGATTGAAGAAAAACCGTTTCATCTGAAAGAAGTCCTGGACTTGAGTGAGGACGACGGTTCCCAGGAGAAATCTGAAGAATTGCTCCAGTATGGACTGGAAATTTTCCGTTCAATTCGAAGTGAAGAAGATAAGCTTCGGGAAATGCTGGATGAATACCGGGGCCTGGAGAAGGAATCCCAGCAGAACAAACTGCGTCGGACCATCGCCAAGCAGAAGATCAAGATTTCCCGTGAAGTGCGGAAACTCAAGTTGAATTTCCATCACATGAACCGGATGGTGGAACTGGTAACCAGTCGATACAAGGCCATGAATGAACGGGAACGGAAAGAAACAAAGCTCCTGGAAAAGTGCAACAATCCCGCCCTTGCAAAGTTGAAGCCACGGTATCTGAAGGAGCTGCAGAACCTCCGGCAGGAACTGGATCGCCTGCTGCACAACCTGGGTACCGACCAGCAGACATTCAAGCGGAATTATCTGCTCCTGAAGAAAGGGGAGCATGAAACAGAAACCGCCAAGAATGAGTTGATTGAATCCAACCTGAGACTGGTGGTTTCTATCGCCAAGAAATACACCAACCGGGGATTGCAGTTCCTGGACCTGATCCAGGAAGGGAACATCGGGCTGATGAAAGCAGTCGAGAAGTTTGAATATCGCCGGGGATACAAGTTTTCTACCTATGCAACGTGGTGGATTCGTCAGGCGATCACCCGTGCGATCGCCGACCAGGCCCGGACCATCCGGATACCGGTACACATGATCGAAACGATCAACAAGGTGGTTCGTGTTTCCCGTCAACTGGTCCAGGAATACGGACGGGAACCAACGCCGGAAGAGATTGCGCGGAAAATGGACATGCCCTTGTCCAAGATTCGAAAGATCATGAAAATTTCCCAGGACCCGATTTCACTGGAAACCCCGATCGGGGAAGAGGAAGACAGTCATCTGGGCGATTTTCTGGAGGATAAGCGGACACCGTCGCCGGTGCAATCCGTGGTGGAACAGAACCTCCGGGAATCCATGTTTGATGTATTGGAATCGCTGCCCGAACGGGAAGCACGGGTGTTGAAAATGCGGTTTGGTCTCATGACGGACGGGGAACACACCCTGGAAGAAGTGGGACAGATGTTTGCGGTTACCCGTGAACGTATTCGGCAGATCGAATCAAAAGCGCTTCGCAAGCTGCGTCATCCCTCCCGGAGCCGGAAACTCAAGGCATTCCTGGAAGGCAGCCGGTAGAACGACAGTAAATCAGTAATAGAGAAGGGGCGGCCGGAAAGCCGCCCCTTTTAGCGTTTAATTTTTTTCTACTATTTACACCACTTATCCAGCCATCCGATCACGGATTCATGCCAGAATTTGCTGTTCACCGGTTGGAGTACCCAGTGGTTTTCATCCGGGAAGTAGATGAATTTCGACGGGATGCCTTTCCGTTGCAACGCGTTGAAAGTGGAAATTCCTTCAGTCGGTACCACGCGGTAGTCCAGTCCACCGTGAATCACCAGCATGGGTGTTTTCCAGTTGTTTACTTTCCGGGCCGGTGACCACTTGTCATACAGTTCCGGATTTTCATACGGGGTGCCCCGGAATTCATACTCGGGGAACCAGAGTTCCTCGGTGTTGTAGTAAGACGCGAATTCATCAAAACCGCCATCATGGTTGATCAGGCACTGGAAACGGTCCGGTGCGTTGCCGGCAATCCAGTTGATCATGTAGCCACCGTAAGAGGCCCCGAGAGCACCCATCCGCTCCGCATCAATGTAGGGATGTTCGGCCAGCAGATAGTCCAATCCGTCCATCAGGTCATGGAACGGCCGGTCTCCCCAGTGGCCGGAAATGGCTTCCCGGAATGCGTCGCCGTAACCGGTACTGCCACGGAAATCAATGGCCACGGTCACATAGCCCTGGGCCGGCATGATCTGCAGGTTCCAGCGATAGTGGAAATGGTCCTCCCAGGATCCCTGGGGACCGCCATGGATATAGAAGGCCAGGGGATAGGTTTTGTTCTTATCAAAATTCACGGGTTTCAGCAGCCATCCGTGAACCTGGATCCCGTCCCGGTTGGTAAACCAGAATTCTTCCGGTTGGCTGAATTGGACGGCTTTCACACGGGCATCATTGATTCCCGTCCGTTTTGTAACGGTGCGGGTTTCAATATCCATGCTGTACACTTCCGCCGGCGCAGTCAGGCTGTCCTGGAGAAAGTACAGGGTATTTTCCTGTCGGGACATGCCATGGTTGGTGTGTTTGCCCAACAGTTCGGTCACTTTCCGGGTTTTCAGGTCCATGCTGTAGATACGAACATGCGCGTGTTTCAGCGCGGTGGCATACATCGTGGCACCATCATCGGAGAAGCAGATGTCCCCGAAGGACAATTCGATGTCTTCGGTCAGGTTTTCCGTTTTGCCCGTCTGCAGATCCATCCGCATGGTGCGGTACCGGTCTGCTTCATATCCCGGAATTTTCATGGCCTGGTAGTACAGGGCACCATCCGGACCGAAGACCGGGGCTGTGTCCCATGCCTTGTTGTCCGCAGTCAGGTTCTTAAAACTGTTCTTCTGCAGATCGTACAGATAGACGTCCCAATTGGTCGTCCAGGCACGATCCCTGCCCAGTTTGGTTGTGAAGGCAATGGTCCGGCTATCCGGAGACCAGTTGTATTCTTCCGGTCCGCCGAAGGGATCGGAAGGGCAGTTCCCTTTCAGGCCGGCCATGGTGTCAACCGGTGTACCGCCGGTGACGGGCATGATGAACACGTGGGACCATTTGTGGTCTTCCCAGTGGTCCCAGTGACGGACAAACAATTCCTCGTAAACCAATGCACTGCATTGACTTTCTGCCTTTTTCCTGTCCTTCTCGGCTGTTTCCGCCATGGTGGGCGCACACAGATAGATGTCCGCAGAAAAGGAGAAATATTTCCCGTCCGGGGAAATCTTCAGGTTGCCGATGGAGACCGGGAAATCCGTTACCTGCACGGCCTCTCCACCATTGAAAGAAAGCTTGTACAACTGCACCAGGCCGGAACGGCTGCTCAGGAAATACAGGCTTTTACCGCAGGGGGAGAAGACCGGGTTGAAGTCTGCCGCCTTGTGATTGGTCAGTCGCCGCACCTTGTTGGTGGCAGTTTCAAGGAGGTAGATATCGGTGTTCCGGCCGTTGGTTTCCAGCGAATAGTCGCTGACCAGGAAGGCCACAGAACTGCCGTCCGGTGAAACGGTCAGACCGCCCACGCGATCCATACCGATCATGTCTTCAAACGCGAATGGATGGGTTGTGTCTGCGAATGTGCAGAAACATGTAACCATCATCACAAAAACAAAGAACTTCTTCATAGTTCCTCCGTGATCTGGAATGCGTGCTGATTATAGCACAGGGCTGTGTTAGAATCTCTTGCAGGTCGTTACGGAGGACGCCTTGAATCTGACAGGTATCATCATTACCAAGAACGAGATCGATCATATCAATGCGGTTGTCGCCAACTTGCGTGCAGTTTGCGATGAGGTGATTGTTGTGGACTCAGGCAGTACGGACGGCACCTGTGAAGCGGCAGAAAAGGCCGGAGCCCGTGTGACCATGCGTGAATGGACCGGCTACAAGGACCAGCGCAACTTTGCCCACACCCTGGCAAGTCATGACTGGGTGCTGGTTCTGGATGCAGACGAACGGCTATCGGACGAGTTGATCCAGGGCATCCTCGCATGGAAGAAAACACCCGTTCCGGACGGGGTTACATCGGTGAAGATGCGTCGAAAACTGAAATTCATGGGGAAGTGGTTCCGCAAGAACTGGCTGACCTGTGAATGGAAGATCCGGATGTATCACCGCGATCATGGAGAGTGGGTCGGCGGCAGCGTCCATGAACGGCTGGAAGTCAGTGGCAGAACCCAGCGAATTCCCGCCTACATTCTCCACTATGCATACGAAGACGTGGATGATCTTTTTCACCGCCTCAAAGGGTATGCCGATCTCCGGGCCCGGGATTATTTTGAAGCCGGCAAGCGCACCGGTCTGTTCCGGATGATACGGGATATCGAATCGACGTTTATCAAGAAGTACTTTTTGCAGATGAAGTTTACCGGGGGAACGGCAGGCCTGATCCTGGCCTGGCTGGAAACCCAGTATACCGCCATCAAGTACATGAAATTATATGAGCTGCAATGCCAGCAAAAAGAAGAACGGGAGAACTGAACAATGACCAACCAGAAGGGCTGGGAAACGGCGGTGACCAAGATCGAGCCGAACAAAATCCAGCTGAGGGGCTACGCGATTGACGAATTGATGGGCAATGTCTCCTATGCACAGACGGTTTACCTGGCGATCAAGGGTGAGTTGCCCGAACCGAAGATTGCGCGGTTGATGGATATCATGCTGGTCTCCAGTGTTGACCACGGGGTGACCCCGCCGTCAACCCTGGCATGCCGCACGGTAGCATCCACGGGTGCCCCGCTGAACAACTGCCTGGCCGCCGGTATCCTCTCCATCAACAAGCTCCACGGTGGTGCCATTGAAAACTGCATGCATTTCCTGAAGGAAGTTGTGCAGACAGCATCGGAAAGCGGCACCGGTATCCGGGATACAGCCCTGAAGCTGGTTCAGGAAAAACGCGCGGCCCGTGAGGTTATTCATGGCTTCGGCCACCGGGTGCACACCCGGGATCCCCGGACGGTAAAACTCCTGGAAGCAACCAAGGAAGCTGAGCTGTTCGGCCCGTTCATGGAAGCACTGGAAGCGGTTCAGGACTGTATCCAGCAGGTTCTGGGCAAGGCATTGCCCATCAATGTAGATGGTGCGCTGGCCGGAATCCTGTGTGAGCTGGACTTTCCCCCGGAACTGGCCAATGCGTTCTTTATCATGGCGCGGATTCCCGGCCTGGTTGCCCATGTCCACGAAGAGCGGACCCGTATGAAGCCCATGCGGAAAATTGATCCCCTGAACCACCATTATGACGGTCCGGAAGGCCGGCATCTGTAAAGATTGAATTGTCTGGAGGAATCATGCAGGACAAAATCAAGGAAATGTTCCCGGAAATCGAACAGATTCAGGATGCTGATCTGAAGACAAAGACCTATCGCTGCATTGAAGTGGCGATGGAGCGGGGCGGATGGACACCCTATGATCTCTATGAAATGCCGTTCACGCTGTTGATTCCGGAATGCAATGTGAAAATGGTAGACCATGTACGGGGCGTTACGGTAACGTCAATCGCCATGGCCGACGCCTTTGAAAAAATTTATGGCAACAAAATTCCCATCAACCGGGATATCCTGATCAGTGGCGCGATTCTCCACGATGTGGGGAAACTGCTGGAGTATGTCCGGGAAGGCGGTAAGTTCTTCAAGAGCCCCAACGGGAAGCTGTTGCGTCACCCGTTCTCTGGCGCTATTCTGGCCGGGGAACTGGGACTGCCGGATGAGATTCAGCACATCATCGCGGTGCATTCCAAGGAAGGGGATCATGGCAAACGGACCACGGAAGCCATCCTGATTCATCATGCGGATTTCGCAAATTTTGAGCCGCTTCACTGATTGCTGTCAGTTAGAGATACTATCAACCGGCCCGTTGGGCCGGTTTTTTTGTGCCCGAAACCGGCGGAAAGTTGACACAGATCAAGGGAAATGAAAATATAACGATTATATTATGTGAATGAATGGGGAGAACAGGAGCAGACATATGGTCAACTTAACACCGGAACATACGATACAACAGGTTCTGGAAACGCATCCCGACCTGATTCATGTATTTGTAGCCAATGGGCTTACAGAAGTAAAGAACGATGACTTCATCGCGCAGTTCGGCCGGTTTCTTCGACTGGGAACCTACCTGGAGAGAAAAGGGCTCAACACCCTTGCATTTATCGCACAACTCCATGGGCAACTGCGGGACGACATGGGCAACAGCGATATCACGTTACGAAAGGCTCCGGGCAAGGGTGCCGGCGATATCCGGATTTCCGGTTTATTGCCATGCCCCGTCCGACTGCCGCTTCTGGAAGCATTGGACGGTCCGTTGACCGGAATCCGGAACAGCGGCCAGGGTGTTCAATGCAGGTTGGAAGCGGCTTCCGGCGGTTTTGACTGGATCCGGAGGGAATTGGATAGTGCCGCCGATGTGTCGGTGTTACCGCACCTGTTTCTCTCGGCCGGCCTGGACATTTTTTTTGAAGAAGACGCATTCGGCAAATACATTGCAGCCGGCCAGTTTCATGATCCGGTACCGGGAGAGATCAACCGGTGCTTCAAGGATACAGGGATCGCAGATCCGGCTGGCGCATACGGGATGATCGCGGTTGTTCCGGCCGTTTTCCTGGTAAACCATGCCGTTCTTGATGATCGGCCGGTGCCCCGGACATGGCAGGATTTGCTGGATCCCATATTTACCGGTGCGATTGCATTGCCGGTGGATGATTTTGATCTCTTCCACGCGTTGCTGATTGCGCTGCATCACCAGTTCGGAGACCCGGGAATTCGTGACCTGGCCCGCAACATGCTGGCATCGCAACATCCGGCGGAAATGGTCAAGAACGGCGCCCGGTCCTCGGGTGAACGGGCCGCAGTGACCGTGATACCGTATTTCTTTACCCGGATGGCGGAACGGGTCAGTAATCTGGAATGGGTCTGGCCGGAAGACGGTGCCATCATCAGCCCCATTTTCCTGATCAGCAGAACGGATGCACCCTCCCAGGTGACGGAGATTGCACGCTTCTTAAAGGGGAAGGAAATCGGTGACATTCTGGCCAATGGCGGTCTGTTTCCCGCATGCCATCCGGATGTGAACAATCCCATACCGGAAAACGCCACCTTTGCGTGGCCGGGCTGGGACACTATCCGGTCCCGGAACATGACCACGTGGTTGTCTCATACAGAAAAACTGTTCATGACATCAATGCAAGAGGTGGGCAAATGAAAGTGATTACGGTGTCCGGGCCGCCTTCCTGCGGTAAGACTGCTGTTATTCTCAAATCAATTGACGCTTTGCGCGCCCGCGGCGTCGGCGTGGGTGTGGCCAAATTTGATTGTCTTTCCACCGAGGATGACGTTCTGTACGCGGAACGGGGAATCCCGGTACAGAAGGGTTTGTCGGGCGCATTGTGCCCGGATCATTACTTTGTCAGCAACATAGAAGCCTGCGTCCAATGGGGAATCGGGGAAAAGCTGGATATGCTGATCTCGGAAAGTGCCGGTTTGTGCAACCGGTGTTCACCACACATCAAGGATGTTCTGGCCGTTTGTGTGATCGATAACCTGAGCGGGGTGGGCACGCCCCGTAAGATCGGGCCCATGCTCAAGGCAGCGGACATTGTTGTCATTACCAAGGGTGACGTGGTGTCACAAGCGGAACGGGAAGTGTTTGCCGCACGGGTGAAACAGGTGAACCCGGCTGCCGCCATCCTGCACGTGAATGGGATCACCGGACAGGGCGCTTATGAGCTTGCCGGCCTGCTGCAGAACGCCCGGGATATGGATACACTCAATGGTTGCTCCTTGCGATTTTCCATGCCGTCCGCCCTCTGTTCTTACTGCCTGGGTGAAACCAGGATCGGTGACGCATACCAGAAGGGAAATGTGCGGAAAATGGATCTGAACAGGGAAACGGAGGGCTGAGCACATGGAATGGACCCGAACGCCGCTGAACGCTCTCCTGGATTCCCACCCGTTCGCAGCGGATTTCCTGGCGGCACTGGGCAAGCCCGTTGTCCGTGACAGCCGGACGCTGGAAGAATGGACGGACCAGTGGACCGAAGCAGAGCTGGAGGATACGGGCTTTACCAGGGAAGAGCTGTTGGAACATTTCACCCGTTTCATGTATCATATGAACAACATGCGTGCCGATTCCGGTGCGCGGGTGACGGAGTTGAAAATACTGGCCGGTACCGGAAAGTCGGGAGAAAAGGAGCAGCATGACCTGGTACTGTGCCCCGGCGATGTGGTGAGTATCGTCGGCCCAACGGGTTCCGGCAAGAGCCGGCTGCTTGCGGATATCGAATGGATGGCCCAGGGGGACACACCCACCGGACGGCGGGTGCTTCTGGATGGAAAAGTTCCCGCCAGTGAATGGCGATTCTCACCGGAACATAAGCTGGTTGCACAACTTTCCCAGAATATGAACTTTGTGATGGATCTGACCGTGGGAGAGTTTGTCCGGATGCATGCGGAGAGTCGGCTCATTCCTGACCCGGAACAGGTAATTGCGGACATACTGGAACAGGCCAATCATCTGGCCGGGGAACCCTTCTCACTGGACACGCCGGTCACATCCCTGTCTGGCGGACAATCCCGGGCATTGATGATTGCAGATACCGCGGTGCTCAGCCGTTCTCCCATCGTGTTGATTGATGAAATTGAAAATGCCGGCATTGACCGTAAACTGGCGTTGCAGTTGCTGGTGAAGGCAGAAAAGATCGTGTTGATCGCCACCCATGATCCGGTCCTGGCATTGATGGCAGACAGGCGCATCGTGATTCGAAACGGCGCTGTCGCAAATGTCCTGGAAACCACAGATGCGGAACGGGCCTCCCGGCGGATATTGGAGAAAGCAGACAGTTTCATGATGCAATTGCGGCAGACATTGCGAAACGGCGGGCGGCTGGAAGAAGAGGTGGTCAGTGTGACGGCCGAATCTGCCGTCAGTTCGGACTAGTCCGAACCGGTTTCAGCAGGTGCTTTGCGCGGTTTCCATTTGATTTCGAAGGGTTTTTTGAGGCTGTTTGCATCCAGGATAACACCATTGTCACCGGAATGACGCAAGTGGTCAGAGGTGATGTCCACCGTGTCTACGATAATCAGGCGGACGGGCATATCATCATCTTCCACTACCGATTCGTCCGGCGCTTCATTTTTGAAGGATTCCGGAGAGATTTTCAGCCAGCGTTCCGGGCCTTCCAGCTTCATTTCCACCGTAAAACGGAATTCATCCCCGCCGAGCATGTCCAGGAAAGCGGACAGGCTGTCGAATTCTGCCACCACAAGATATGCATAGGGAACGGTTTTCCGCAAGGCAATCACGCGGGTACGGCGTGCCCCCTGCTCATTCATCAGGTCTTTCAGCATGATTTCCCGTTCTTCCAGGATACGTTCACCCATTTCCCGCTCGGCTTTCAGCCGTTTCGCCGGGTCTTTCTCCATGCTGAAAACGTTTTCCACAAGGGCATGGAGGGTCACGGAACCATCGGTTTCCAGGTATGCCGTCAGCGCAATTTCCTCGTTGAAACAGCCGCAAAGTGGCAGTAACAGCAGTGTCAACAGCAGACATGTGTGTTTTTTCATATGAACAGCGTACAACAGGTGAAAGCGGTTGGCAAGTGCGGGACGGTTGGACATCCCGTATTTGATCGTAGTATGATGATCCGGAAATCCAGAGGGAGACTGGTTTATGGTATTGTCGAAGAAACGCATACAGGAACTGGCCGCCAGCGGCGCACCCGGGGACCGGAAAAAGATCGGTTCCCTGGAAGCCTGGGTCAGTATTGCCGTCAACCTGATCATTGCAGCGATCAAGTTTATCTTCGGTTTTCTCAGCAGCAGCGTCAGTCTCCTGGCAGATGCCATGCATACCCTGTCCGATGTCCTGTCTTCAGGGATTGTGCTCATGGGTTTCCGCATCTCGGCACAACCGCCGGACCGGTCTCATCCGTTCGGTCATGGGCGGATGGAACTGATCAGCGCCGTGATTATGGCCACGCTGCTCTTCGCGGTGGGTGTTGAGTTCTTGAAAGACGGAGTCTGGCGACTGATCAGCCCGGAATTTACGACCCTTTCCACGTGGGGGTTTGCTGCAGTGGCGGTCACGCTGCTGATGAAGGAGGGACTGGCGCGGTTTGCCATCTGGCTGGGGAACCTGATACAGTCCAAGGCCCTGATCGCGGATGGACACCACCACCGTTCCGATGCATTATCCACCATCGTGGTATTGCTGGCCCTGGCAGGCGTAAAACTAGGCTATCCCTGGTTGGACGGGGCAGGGGGGATTGTGGTGGCCGGTTTTATTATGCACACCGCGTACGAATTGATCCGGGATTCCGTTTCCCCGCTACTGGGACAGCGACCGGACAAATCCATGTTGCGCCATATTAACGAGATCGCGGAATCAGAGGAAGGGGTAATCGGAACCCACGACATTGTTGTTCATGATTTTCAGACCATATACAACATCTCCGCCCATATTGAAGTGGACCATCGCATGACACTGACCGAGGCCCACGAGATTTCCGATCGGATCGAACAGCGGGTGGAAGCGGCTTATCCGGGTTGGACGGTTATTCATGTGGATCCGGTAAACCGGGATCACCCAGCCTATCCGGAGGTAACGGAAACCCTTCAACGGCTCACCGTTGATTATCCGTTCCTGGATACCGCCCATGACCTCCGCCTGGTTGGTACAGCGGATCGATTCAACATCGTGTTTGATGTAAATGTTTCCCTGGACGATGCGCACCAGGAAATGCTGAGACAGATCAAACGGATTCTGGGTGATCAGTTCAACACAGGCGGGGTTGTGATCACTGTTGATCCGCCCGTTTGACATGCCAACCGCCTTGTCCGCCGTTCATTATTCAATTGAGTCGCGACCACTTAAACCCATGTTGGTGTATACTGAAACCATACTTTCGCCGGAAGGAGAATGGCAATGGAACAGAAGAGTGCAGAAGAGCTGTCACGTCTGATTGTCAATGAAGCTGTGGACGCCTTTGAATCCCTGCTCAATGAAGGTGACCTGAATGATGTGTTTGAATTCGGTGATCCAAAGCTGACGGAAGGGGCGGAACGGTTTGCCAAGCTGTACAAAGAAGATGCCGACGCCGCGCTGGCCGGCATTCTCATGTCTTCCATGATTACAGCGGATGTCTTTCTGGATACCGTCACCCAGGGTGAACCCGAAGCGGAAGACTGATCGCCGTGTCTGCTGAAATAATGGCTTATATCCCGTACCTGGCAGGCGGCATGCTGGCCTTCCTGACAGGTATCGGGGTCTGGATCATGATGAGCCGCCGGTTGACCCGGGAAATGATCCGCCGGGAAACCGTGGAGGAGCGGGCGGGCAGGATTCCGGAACTCCAGGCAAAGATCGCTGAACTGGAATCCCAGCGGGAAAAGAACCAGCAGGAAAACAGCCGTCTGCGGGAAGAACTGTCTGCGGCACGGGTGTCGCTGGATGCGGAACAACGGGCCGGCAAAGAACGATTAACGGCGTATGAAGACGCGGAAAAACGCCTTCGTGAGAGTTTCCAGGCATTGTCCTCGGAAGCATTGAAATCAAATAATGACGCGTTCCTGCAGCTTGCACAGAATGTGATGGGCCGGTTCTCCGAAAAGGCAGCCGGTGAAATGGACATGAAGCAAAAGGAAATCCGGGAACTGGTGAATCCCCTTTCGGAATCCCTCAAATCATTCCGGGACCAGGTGGACCGGCTGGAAAAAGAGCGGGTGGCTGCCCAATCCACATTGGGCTCCTACCTGAATTCGCTGAAAGACAGCCAGGACCAGTTGACCGGTGAGACCCGAAACCTGGTGCAGGCGCTGCGCAAGCCGCAGGTGCGGGGCCGCTGGGGTGAGGTTCAACTCCGGAACGTAGTGGAATTCGCCGGGATGGAAAAACACTGTGATTTCGTGGAGCAGGAGTCCATTGCCACCGATGGGAGCGGCACCATCCGACCGGACATGATCATTCACATGCCCGGTGGACAACAGGTTGTGGTGGATTCCAAGGCACCGATTGAAGCGTATCTGGATTCCGTGGAATCCGCCAACGATGCGGAACGCCAAACGCACCTGAAGCGCCATGCGGGGCATGTCAAGACGCACATTGACGGCCTGTCATCCAAGAAATACTGGGACCAGTTTGCGGATACCCCCGAGTTTGTGGTCCTGTTTCTTCCTGGCGAAAACTTCTTCAGCGCGGCACTGGAGCAGAATCCGGGCCTGATTGAGCATGCCCTGGAGCAGAAGATTCTCCTGGCCACGCCCACCACGCTGATTGCGTTGCTGAAAACCATTCACTACGGCTGGCGACAACAGTCTCTGGAAGATAACGCACGTATCATCAGTAAGTTGGGCCGTGAACTTCATGAAAGAATTCAGACGCTGGCCCGCCATTTCGTGGAACTCAAAAAAGGGCTGGACAAAGCCGTGGGGTCTTACAACAATGCCGTTGGCTCACTGGAGAGCCGAATCCTGGTCACCGCCAGGCGTTTCCGTGAACTGGGGGCAGCATCAGGAGAAGATATCCCGGTTCCGGATCCGGTGGAAACCGCCACCCGGGCCTTGAATACACTGACAACGGAGGATGAGGATTAGACCAGCCGGCCTTTTACCAGGCCGGGAGACTGTTGTTTTCCGATCATCACGCGAACCGGTGATCCCGGTTGTACATCCGAAGCCGCTTCAGGCAACGAAACCTGGATGTAATTGTCAGTCAAAACCATGTCCGGATAGATCAAAACACCGGCTCTTGCCTCATTTTCAAACCGGTTGACGTAGACGGTGCGTTTCGTATCGGACAATTCCCGGAGCTTGAAAACCCGCTTCTTCTTGCACCTTTCATCCACCGGATCCGGCATTGTGGCCGCATCGGTGCCTTCCCGGGCAGAGAAGGGAAATACGTGGAAATAATGAAGGTCTGATTCTTCCAGGAACCGGTATGTCTGGCTGAAATCCGCGTCCGTTTCGCCGGGAAATCCCACAATCACATCAGCGCCCAGGCATACATCCGGAACCTGGACGGCCAGTTCTTCAATTTTCTTTCGATATGATTCCGTGTTGTATCGGCGCCGCATACGGTTGAGTATCCGGTCACAACCGCTTTGCAGAGGAATGTGGAGGTGCGGACAAAGTGTATTGTTCAGTGCAAAGAGACGAATCAACGGTTCGTCAATTTCATTGGAATCCAGTGAGGACACCCGGACCCGGATATGGCCGGCAAACCCATCACACAGGAACGCAAGCAGGTCAGCGAGGGTTTTTCGCGGGGAAAGATCGCGGCCCCAGGTTCCCAGGTGAATGCCTGTGAGAACAACTTCAGCCCTTCCGGCATCAATCGCCTGTTGAACCTGTTTTCCCACATCCGCCTCCGGAACACTGCGGCTGGGGCCCCGGAAGGACGGGACAATGCAATAACTGCAGGAAAGGTTGCAACCACTTTGAATATGAACCAACGGACGTACATGGCGGGTCTGGACCCGGGGGAAGGGGGTCAGCGCTTCCCGGATTTCCCCAATGTCGAATTTCCTGGCCGCGGACAGCACGGTTCCGGTCTCATCGGTCTCTTTTTCCGGGATACATCCGATCAGATAGCGCGTTGCATCGGGATTCATCCGGCTGACCCGCCGAAACCGATACCGGCTCTGGCGTTCGGCATTTCCGGTGACCGAACAGGCATTGACAATGATCACCTGTGCGAGACCGGGATCATCTGTCTCGGTATAGCCCTGTTGGATAAAGGCGTTACGGACGCGTTCCCCGTCCAGCTGATTCATTTTGCAGCCAAGTGACTCCAGATAGAACAGATGGTTAGTCATTCAGAAGCTTGCGAACCTCAGCCTGCACGGCGTCAGATTTTTCCGCAACGGACCGTTTAAACCCTTCCCGGTATGCATCAAGTTCTTCTCGCAGTCGCTGGGAATGAATCGCCAGCATCTCAACGGCGAACAGCGCAGCGTTCCGCGCACCGGCTTTTCCGATAGCCATGGTTGCAACCGGTATACCACCGGGCATCATGACGGTTGAAAGCAATGCGTCCAGTCCCTTCATGGAAGTGGCATCAATGGGCACACCGATCACGGGCAGGGTGGTTTCTGCGGCGACCACACCGGCCAGGTGTGCGGCGGCACCCGCACCGACGATGAATGCCTGGATACCTTTTCCCCGTGCTTCGCGAACATACGTGGCTGTGCGTTCCGGTGTGCGATGGGCAGAGGTCACCACAACATCGCAGGGAACATTGAATTTCTTTAAGATCAATACAGCTTCCTTCATAACTGAGAAGTCGGAATCACTTCCCATCAAAACAGCAATCTGGGGCTGGTTTCCGGTCATGGCGGGTTCTCCTGAGGTTTATTTGCATTTCCGGATGAAAATGCAGGACAATAGTATCGTCAAGTTGAAACAAAATCAACGTTACTAATGGAATGGACATAGGAGTCTGCTTGACTTTGAATGAAAGTTATCTATACTGAATGAGACCTCATTCATTTTTAGCCGGAAGGTACCATGAAACTCAAGAAAGAAGAGAAGAGAAAACGGATCCTGGAAGCTGCCATTCATATTTTTGCCCGGAATGGATATTTCAATTCCCGTGTCTCCGAAATTGCCAAAGAAGCCGGTGTGGCGGATGGCACCATTTATATTTATTTCCAAAGCAAAGAAGAGGTACTTTCCGCAATCTTTGATGAAGCCCTTCATCAATTTATTGCCATCTCCCGTGAAGAACTGGATCGGATCAAGGACCCCATCCAACGGCTGGAAAAGATCGCATTTCTGCAGTTGAAATACCTGGGTGCCAACCGTGACCTGGCCATGGTGTTTCAGATTGAATTCAGACACAACATCATGTTCATGGAACGATTCTCCAAGACCCGTCTTCGGGATTATTTTGCCATTATCCAGGAGGCCATCCTGGATGGGCAGGAACAGGGCATGTTCCGTGACATCAATTCCAAGTTCGCCACCAAGTTGTTTTTCGGCATGATTGACGAGCTGGTGACATCCTGGTTGATTTCCGGCAAGGAGTATCCGCTCCATGAGGCTGCGGCCCCCATGACCAACGTCTTTGTGAACGGTATAGCTGAATCCTGATCTGTTTTATACTACAATAGTCAAAACCCAATTTCCCAGGAGGAGCGTATGAGACCCAGGACGATTTGTGAGTTGTTTTTTCAGGCTGCTGATCGGAAAGGCGACAACCCCATGTTCATGCATAAATCGGAGGGGAGTTACAGACCCATTTCCGGGAATGACATGCGGGAACGGGTGGCGTTGATTGCCAACGGTCTGTTGGATCTGGGACTGAAATCCGATGGTAAAGCCGCCATTCTGTCCAACAACCGTTGGGAATGGGCGGCCGTTGACCTGGGCATTGTATCGGCAGGTGCCGCGGATGTGACCATCTATCCCACGTTGCTTCCGGATCAGGTGGCCTACATTCTCAATGATTCGGACGCCACCATCCTGTTCGTGGAAAACCTGTCTCAACTGAAAAAGGTGCAGCAGGTGTGGGCCTCCTGCAAGATGTTGAAATACATCATTGTCATGGATGATACCGAAGTGGATGACAAGAATGTACTGACACTTTCCGAACTGATGAGCAAAGGGGATACATATCGGAAAAAGGCGCCCGAGGCCTATGAGAAAAGATGGAAAGCCCGTACGGGCGATGATCTGCTGACATTGATCTACACCTCCGGGACCACGGGGAATCCCAAGGGCGTCATGTTGACCCACGGCAACCTGGTCTCCAACTGTTGTGATGCAAAGGCTGCGGTTCTTGGGGAGGACTACCTGGGAAATGATGTGGCACTGTCTTTTCTGCCGTTGAGCCATGTATTGGAGAGAATGGCCGGTTTTTATCTGGTGATGTACATCGGTGGAACCATTGCATACGCAGAGAGTATTGAAACTGTCCCACAGAACCTGCTGGAAGTCCGTCCCGACCTGATGGTTTCGGTTCCCCGGCTTTATGAAAAGATGTATGCACGGATCATGGATATGGCCATTTCCGGCGGCGGCCTGAAGAAGAACATCTTTTTCTGGGCATTGAGTGTGGGTGAACGGGCAGCGCCCTATCTTTCCCGGGACAAACAACCGGGCGGATTCCTGGGTCTGCAGTATAAAATCGCCCAGAAACTGGTTTTCAGCAAATTGAAAAAGCGTACCGGTGGACGGCTGCGGTTCTTCATCTCCGGCGGTGCACCACTGGGCAGGGATATTTGTGAATTCTTCCTGGCAGCCGGTTTGCGCATCCTGGAAGGATATGGATTGACCGAAACATCCCCCGTCATTTCTGTGAACCGGTTTGAATTGCTGAAGCCCGGCACGGTGGGGTTGCCCATTGAGAATGTGGAAGTCAAGATTGCCGAAGATGGGGAGATCCTGTGCAAGGGCCCCAATGTCATGACGGGCTACTACAAGCAGGATGATGCCACGAAGGAAGCGATCAATGCTGATGGATGGTTTCACACCGGTGACATCGGTCATTTTGATCAGGACAACTGCCTGGTGATCACCGATCGGAAAAAAGAACTGATTGTGACTTCAGGCGGCAAGAATGTCGCACCACAGCCCATTGAGAACAAACTGAAGGCAGACCATTTTATTTCACAGGCCGTTCTCATCGGTGACAAGCAGAAGTTCATCGCCGCGCTGATTGTGCCGGACTTTGAAGCCATTGCCAAGTGGGCGGAAAAGC